>NZ_JAHHPS010000214.1:0-1143 GCF_024606275.1 Endozoicomonas sp. SESOKO4
TAAAGATTGTCGAATCCAACCACACGGAAGTGGGTAAATAATACGTTTTACAGGAATATTGCCATGAATGTTGCCCAAGGAACGAGGAATTCTGTAAACCTGAGCCCTCACTCTCAACCAAAGTTTGATCAACCAAGGCCTGACAGCAAGGCGGTAAAGTCCTCTAGCCAATGGTCAACCAGCCAACCGACCCGCAAGCTACTACCCGGTCATCCCAGGGAGTCTGAGCGACAGGAGCTACTGCAGGCCGCTGAAAGCGGGCGTCTGGCGTTTCGGCGAATTGAATTGACTGAAGAGAGAAATTACTTTTCGGGTATGGGAGCGCCAAGACCCTTCACTCTCGCCCTGCCGGGAGGAATGGCGCCCACCGGGCGCGTGCCAGAAGCTTATGGTAAATGGATGGTTGGCATTTTTGATCCACAATGCCTGTATGTCTATAAACGTAATGCAGGGACTTGTTCGCTGGCGATGATGCTGCCTGAGCTAACTCCGGAAAACAGGTTAGTAAAACTTCTGCCTGATCTGCAATCAGTGCTTGATAGATATTTTGAGCGCGGCAATCAACTCATCTGGAAAGTTTATCCTGCTCGTTTCACCTCGGGACATCTGAATGCGGATGGGACGTTCTGTTTACCAGAATTGAAACCCGGCTATCATTCCACGGATGATGATTTCCCGGAGCTGGTGCTCACCCATTACAAAAAGCAGGACGTCAAATGCTTTTGCGTTTACAACGATGCAGAAATAAATGTTTCCGATATCCTGCGGGACAAGCGTCAGTGTGAAAAGGTATTGAGGCTTAAACCCTTACCTCTGGTTGTTTATTGCAACCGCACAGGTTCTGTAGAGGTTTATTATGATGATGAGCTGGACAGTCAATACCTGAGTATGAATGAGCGTTCGCTGAATGATTTTGCGTTCTCACAGGGCGTAGCCCCAGACCATTTCAGAGCCATGTTGAATCTGCTGCCTATGTCTGTGCGGGCAGAGGCACTGAGTTCGGAACGAACCACCACAGCAGATCCAGATGCCAGGCACAAACTGCAACAGGCCATTGACCTGGTCAATGAACCCGGCTCTTACGACTGCGAGAGGCTTCTGGACTTAAAACAAAGAGGCTTGCCAATTCACCAGCGTTTTTTT
>NZ_JAHHPS010000215.1:0-1060 GCF_024606275.1 Endozoicomonas sp. SESOKO4
CCGATAGTGTCAGCGGCTTTATCGTAGGTTGAAGCAGGCAGTTTCTTCTTATCCATGATCATGCAAATCTGCTTTTCATAATCAGCGTAATGCTGAGTCGATCCCCAAATCATAAAAATCAGGTGCATGGGCTCGACCCGGGCCATTTTGCCTTCATCCATCCAGTGCTGAAAAATTTCTGTTTTGTTTTTAAACCATTGCTGGGCAGAGGCCTTCATGGAAGGAGACAGTTGCTGGCAGCCATGAATGATCTCGCTGGCAAAAATCCGGCTGGCGGTGGGGTATTTTCTGGAAACTTCGATCTTTGAACGGATATAGCGCTCAAGGGATTCTGCAGGGTCATCTTTCGGGTGAAAGCCGTTCAGTTTGTCGTTCCAGAGACTCAGAATGTTGCTAAGTACTTCGTCATAAATTTCCTGCTTGTTACTGAAGTAATACAACACAGTCGGTTTCGGCAAATCGGCCAGGTCAGCTATTCGCTGGATTGTCGCTCCCCCGAAGCCATGTCGGGCAAATTCCTGTTCGGCTGCTTGCAAAATCAGCCGAACCCTCTCGGCTCTGATGCGACCGGTTTTTTGGGACATACGTTTTACGACAGCCATGTGCGGATCCTGAATTATAGTTTTCGATCATCCCTTAGGGATGATTTATACCATTGGCAGGAAGCATAGAAAAGAATCGGCTAGTGTCCATAAAACAAAACCGGCAGATTAACACGAAAGTCACTGCTATAAACCGCTGTAATGGTGGTCTATGGTATGTGGCAATTTATGACCCCATCCAGGCCGCCTGCTCATAACAAAAGGCAGATAATGAAAGTCTGGATAAAACACCCCTTGGCTACTTTTACCGCCAACAATCAGAACGCTGGCAACGGTGTGGTTATTGATGAAAGCTCTGGCAAGCTCACGGAGCTGGTCCCTTCGGGACAATCCCCGAAAACCCCGTTTGATCAAAGCTACGACGCTTCCGGACAGATTCTGATTCCCGGCCTGATCAATGCCCACCACCACCTTTATCAAACCCTGACCCGTGCTTTTCCTCCAGCACTGAATAAAAA
>NZ_JAHHPS010000216.1:0-1389 GCF_024606275.1 Endozoicomonas sp. SESOKO4
GTTGCAATCAAAGTTTGAAAAGAGGCATTGAACTCAGGGTGTCTTAAAGTACTTGGGGCGCAGAAACAAAACGCATTAAAAACAGCTTAGGTAAAGGAGAAAGAGATGCAATTAAAGAAGTAGTTAAAAGTGTGGCGCTATCGGCAGGGCTTTTCTCTTTCGGGCTTCAGGCAGCTGAAAACCCAACAGGACCGACTGCAGACTCATCTACCGGCAAGTTTGATATCTTTCTTAGAAACGAGGTTCAAATGAGGCTCTTTGCTCTGATGGACGTAACTTTCAATACCACCTCTGCCACTACCGGTGATCTCACTGGTTTCACTCCTTCCTGTGTTGATTCAAATGTTGAACGATACGAAGTCAGTCTGGCAAGCGACCATAATTTTACATTGGAACCATCAGGAGCAGGTCCTGCAGACGAAATCCCTTATTTGTTGACCTATTCTCAGAAAGGTGGTGCGGCGGATCAGGTCTGGGGAGCGGGTCAGTTGGTGTCGGGTGCTGTGGCAGGTGATTTTAAAAGAGATGGCCCTATTGGAGGTAACACTTGTGATGCTGCTCTGGACTCTAAAATTACTGTAGACATTAAAGAAGCGGACTATAAAGGTAAAAGTGTAGGCGTATATTCAGACACTGTCACAGTCGTAGTCACAGCTATTTAATCCCTAATGGCCGGTAAAGTTGACTCTGGTCTGGTCACTGGCTTTCCAAAAAATATGAAAGCGGCGCTGAGTAACAGCCCTGAGTCGGCCCTCGGTGTAAAGTACCTCTGTCAGGTAATTA
This sequence comes from Endozoicomonas sp. SESOKO4, assembly GCF_024606275.1. Lineage (NCBI taxonomy): Bacteria > Pseudomonadati > Pseudomonadota > Gammaproteobacteria > Oceanospirillales > Endozoicomonadaceae > Endozoicomonas > Endozoicomonas sp. SESOKO4. Next base: position 784 of record NZ_JAHHPS010000216.1, read on the forward strand.
AGTATCAGAGCAGTAACGAAAATGATTGTTTCGGGCCATGACAAAATGGAAATGCGTTGACATTTTATGTGTTGCGTTGCTCATGGTTTTTGTTTGCTCGAAAACTATGGCCAATCAGGCGCTTTTTCTTGCCCAGAATAAAGCTCCCAAAGGTTTTGAGACCCTTAGTCAGCCTCAGCGATCGCTGGTGGATATTTATTATGGCAACCGCTATTTAACCTCCCAGCTGGCTACCTTCCAACCCGGTGAAATTACCCTTTCCAATGTTAATGATGTGGTTCGCCTTATCGGTTCGGTGAACGATCCTGTTTTTTTGGCTTCGGCTTTATCCGGCGAGTTGAATACCCATACTGAGGCTATTTGTCCGCCCGGTGTCACCAAAGATTGTGGTGTTCTTAACCCTCCCGTTGCCGGTGTGATTTTTGATGAATCCCGCTTCAGGGTCGATGTGTTTGTTAATCCCCGCTTCCTGTTAACCCGAGCTGCCGATGTCAGAAAATACCTGCCGCCTTCTGACTCAGGCTTTGCCATGATGCAAAACTTTTCGGCAGCAGTAACCGGTATATCTGAAGATGCCAATGGCAGTGACTATACTTTGTACGGCCT
>NZ_JAHHPS010000217.1:0-4619 GCF_024606275.1 Endozoicomonas sp. SESOKO4
TAGACCAATTTATTGCAACCGCAGTAGGACAGCCTTGAGTCCGACAGGCTGCTAGGGTATTAATGATGAAAATTCTGGCAGCTACGCTCACTACGGGTACACGTAATAAGACGTTTATTGAATGTATGGAAAGTCTTATAAACCAGAAACTGCCTGATAAGGCACAGCTTTCCATCGTCGTTGTAGAGAATAATCTGAAGCCGGACAAGACTGTACAGTCCATCATTAAAAAGCTAAGAAAACGTTCTCCCCTGAACATCTATCACACTTTGGAGTGCAAGCGAGGCATTCCCCACGCGAGAAACCGTGCGCTGAAATTAGCCGATGAACTGAATTTCGACTATCTGACTTTTATTGATGATGATGCCTTCGCCGAGCAGGACTGGATAGCTCAACTGGCTCAAGCGGTCAGAAAGCACAAATGCCAAGTCGTGACCGGACCCCAAAGAGCGATCTTTCCGGATGGTACGTCATCATTGTTCAGAAATGCTCCGGTTTACCACGAACGCAAAATCAACGATGGTCAGAGAGTCAGCTGGGGAGCAACCAACAATATTCTGATGGATGTGAACTTCCTCTCTCAGGAGGGACTGATGTTTAACAATGAGTTGATTAATGGTGGGGAGGACAAAGAATTACTATTGAGGGCAACGCATTCAGGAGCTTCTATCTACTGGTGTCAGAAGGCCATTGTTAGTGAATATATTGCTGACGATAGACTCAATTGTCAGTGGGCCCTGAGAAGAGCATTCCGTATGGGAGCCACTGGATTAATGATTGAACGGTCTAATAAATCCGGTACAAAAGCGGTATTAGCCTGTCTCTTCAAGGGTAGTGCTTACCTGACTCGTGGTGTGTTAACGCTGCCTCTTTACGGATTGATTTCGAATAAATCTCCCCTGGAGTCATTATGTGACTTATCCCATGGATATGGCTTTTACTATGGCCTTTTATCCGGTGGGACTGTTCGTTCTTACACTTGAAGATAAGCATGGACGAGAAAAAAAATACAGACAGCTGCATCGTCAAGGTATTGCTAACGCTTGTAACTATGATGGTGATTGACGGTTCCCCTGCCAACGAGTGGAAGTTGGTCTGGCAGGATGAATTTAACTACACCGGTTTGCCTGACAGCAGAAAGTGGAACTATGAAGAAGGCTACATTCGTAATTCTGAGCTGCAGACTTATACCCGGGATCGGCGCAATGCCCGTGTGGAAGACGGAGTTCTGATTATAGAGGCTCATCAGATAGATCGTGCAGATGCCAATGTCTGCGCGTCTGGTAACCGGATCATCCAATGGTGGTGTCGAAAGACGGGTAGAGAGAAAGGATCTTTCCACTACACTTCTGCAAGCCTGACAACCCAGTCCCGATTTGAGTGGACCCATGGACGTGTTGAAGTCAGGGCTAAACTGCCACAGGGACGAGGTGTCTGGCCTGCTATCTGGTTGTTAGGTGCCCGTATTGAAGAATTAGGTTGGCCTGCAACCGGAGAAATCGACATCATGGAGTTTGTCGGTTATCAACCCGATCGTATTCATGCTGCTTTGCATACCGAAAGCAGAAACCACAGGAAAGGTAATGCAGCTACGGGCTCTGTTTTTATCAGTGATACGGGGATGAATTTCCATACTTATGCTGTGGAATGGACCAGCGACTCTATAGATTTCTATTTGGGTGATCAGAAGTACTTCAGTTATCAGAAGGAGGGGCAGAGTCCAGCTGACTGGCCTTTTGATGACCCGATGTATTTGATTATAAACCTGGCTATTGGAGGGGGCTGGGGAGGAAAAGAAGGTATTGATCATGCCATTTTTCCTCAGAAGTACCTCATCGATTTTGTCCGCATTTATCAACACTCAACTCATCTCTGAAATTCACCGTTCCGGGGTGATAGCAAAGCACTAAACCTTTCATTCAGGAAGAGGCTTTAATAAAGATGTACGGCTCATCGGATAGACGCTCTATGAGCGTTCTGCTTTTCTTTGTGCTTTCTGACTTGCTTCTGGCGCTGGCCAGTGGCTGGTTTGCTTATCTGATGCGTTTTGGGGATCTAAATCTTCCTGATTCCTATCTGATGCTGATCATCATTTTTTCACTTCTGGTTGTCGTTTCTTTTGGTGTATTTTGCCCAAACATCTATTGGAATCGGTATCCATGGATTGAACGGATCAAAAAGCTGGCTATGGCCTTTCTGGTGGCGTTCAGTGGGCTGCTCCTTATTTTAGTGGCTTTCAAGATATCATATGAGTACTCAAGAATCTGGCTATCAATATGGATGCTGACTCATGCCACACTGATTGTCCTGTTTTATTCGATGGTTTCAGTGGCTGTGAAACGATATTGGGCCAGAGAAGAGAATGCTCGTTCGGTGTTAATTATTGGAAAGGGAGCTGGTTTCAAGAAAACCATTGACCGGTTTCTGAAACCCAATAGTGAAGGCTACATCATCAAAGATACTATCTATTTTGAGATGCCTGAGGATGCTCTGTCTCAATTACAGAGCAGGATAAATGAGGGACAACAGTTTGACGCCTATTGGATTTTTCTACCACTGAGTTGCAGTGATGCGGTAAAGGATATTGTTCATATCTTGAGACATGAAACTGGAGATATCCAATACATGCCGGGCTTGAGAGATTTACCACTGATCAATCATCAGGTAAATATCATTGGCGACATATATTCTTTTGATATTACCCGGAGTCCTCTTGATGGCTTTAACAGTATTCTCAAGAGAGCAGAAGATATTCTGATCGCCTCTCTGATTTTGATCCTGATCAGCCCTCTCTGTCTATTGATTGCACTGGCTGTTAAATGGTCTTCACCCGGGCCGATTCTCTTCAAGCAGTATCGATATGGCAAGGGAAAAGAGAAGATCAAGGTCTACAAGTTCAGGTCAATGAAAGTGCATCAGGAGGAAGCTGGCTCAGTCACTCAGGCTATTAAAGATGATCCACGGATTACCAGAGTCGGAGCCTATCTGCGTTGCACCAGCCTTGATGAGTTGCCTCAGTTTATCAATGTGCTACAAGGGCGTATGTCCATTGTAGGCCCAAGGCCACATGCTATTGCCCATAACGAGCATTATAAAGAGTTGGTGGACTCTTATATGAAGCGTCATAAGATCAAACCCGGTATCACAGGTCTTGCTCAGGTTAATGGCTACCGGGGGGAAACGGATACCCTGGAGAAAATGCAGAAGCGAGTTGAGTTCGACATTAAGTACCTTGAGCAATGGTCTTTATGGCTAGATGTGAAAATTGTTTTCAAGACGATATTTAAAGGATTTGTCAGCGATAAAGCTTACTAATTTTAACGTGGTCGGCTGTCTTCCCAATGGAAGACTCCGGCGAAACTGATTTGCCGTGTATTCTCAATGATGAGAAGCTTTCCTTCCAAATAAGCTCTACGACAGAGTTTTACCCTCCCAGCTCTATATATACCTACCATGATCCCTGTAATCACAAGACAGGGCCTGCCATGAACATTATTTCCAGCAAAACTAAGTTATAACAGAGAATCAGTGAATCAATGAAACGCCCGACAACTGCCGGGCATTTCGTATCAAAAATGGTACGCAAGCGAGAACTGGATCACATTCAAATCCATGTTGGGCCGTTTGATATAAGCATTGGAGTAATGAAGCAACTTGGCGCCCAGGTCAAAACTGTTTTCAGAACCCAGGAGAATACCGGCACCCAGCATGGCTTCAAACTGTAAATGAGTGCTTTTTTCTAAAGGCTGGTCGCCTTTGTAACGAATCTGGGTGTCGCTGATCCAGCCAACGCCCAGACCTGCATCGAAGTAATACCGTCCGCCGGGACTTTTGAATTGCCATACCGGAGTCATGAAAAAGCCATAGATATCATCGCCACCTTTCGAGCTATGCGAAGGGCTTGCATCCAGTTGATTATCCCAGTAAGAAACCGAGGTATCGAGAAGAAAGCGGTCATTCCATTCTAAGTTTTCGAGAAGTCCTTCGTCACTTAAATGCCATCTCAGGGCCAGACGAGTGTCCTTAACCTCTATTTTACTGGAAAGATCGGGCCCGTAGCTGAAATGAATACTTTCAGGTTGTGCGACGACCGACGTTGAAAAAACAGATAGCACCAAAGGTACTGCCGACAGAAAGGCTGCATTGTTGAGTCTCATGATCCTTATGCTCTTGTGTTTTTTAATATTTATTGAGCCCGCTACCAAAGTTTGCTTCGCAATACCCTTGCCACTCAGTGGGAGGGGGCTTCCTACTAACTTACACCAGGGAGCCAACGAATAAGACCAGATTTTTCCAACCTTGTTGTTTTTCAGCAAAGTCAGGTCGATATTGAGGCTGTTATCTCACCCGGTTTTGGACTTTTTATGACTCAAGAAATGAAGGAATCCGTGAAGTACCCGCTAATGAAGCCAGGTATGGTCAGTATCATTCGTATTCAAACAGCTGATTCTGATGGCTTCACGAGAGTGTAACAGTGAACCATTATCATCAAATCGATCGACTTTACCTGGATCGAGATCAGGGCCGTTTTGCTTTAGCCCTTGTACACCGGAGGCGCTGAAGAACTCGTTGTTATTATAAGTATTTGCACGTATAGCTAATTTTTAGTACCTATGTAC
>NZ_JAHHPS010000218.1:0-2113 GCF_024606275.1 Endozoicomonas sp. SESOKO4
TAGACCAATTTATTGCAACCGCAGTAGGACAGCCTTGAGTCCGACAGGCTGCTAGCGTAATTGATTTTGCGATTGTTGCAATTTTATTTGACTGCTGTTAGTCAGGGAAAAGCCCGCTGCCCCATGCCCCAACCAGAACGGTTAAAAAGTGGAGTGACTCAAGACTAGTACAAGAATGCCTATCTTCTTCAGGGATCGTCAGCTGGCGGGAAAATCGGCTGAGGCCTGACCAATGGGAGAGGAGTGGATATGAGCTATTTTCCATGCTCCCTGATACTGTCTCAAAATATGTGTCGCCCTCAGAAACTGTAGTTCTACCACCGCCCACTCTACATCCCTGAGCCGGGTTTCTAACTGCCAGGTACTGCAGCAGGAAATCTGATCTGGTCCTTCCCAGGCAGACTCTATCCGGTATTTGACGGACAGGATTTCGAACTGGTTGAAGAGGGTTTCATACCAGAATTTCAGAGCTTCATGACCGTTAATCTGAGCACCTTCTGAGCTCCAGAACAGCAGGTCGTCTTCCGGTGCATAATGACCCAGCATACCAGCACTGTCCTGCTGAATGTAGTTTTCAGCCTGCCGATCAAACAATGATCGGATGGTCTCTCTGGTGTCCGCCATGTCGACCCTCTCCTGAATAGTGCCCTGTTCCTAAAATATTCATATAAAACTATAGGTAGAGTCAACGCAGGTTTTTTGACGAAATTTTCATAACCGGATCCAAAAACTTCGGAGCAAACTTCATACCTGTTGCTATGCTTAGGCATTTGGTCAATTGCCCTTTCAGTTATGAAAACACTTCTGAAGCCTCTTTTACTCTTACTGCTGATTCTGACTGGCTGGCAGGCTCAGGCCAATGAAGCCATCGACCTGATCAGAGAATACATTCGTGTCACCTATGGCAAGGATCTGAACATTACCAGTAGCCAGATTGAGCAGCTAAGCTGGGTCATGGATAACCCTGTTGCCACCCCGGAAATGTCGGCGGACCGGCTACCCTCTGACATACACTGGGAAATCCCTCGTGCCCTGTCCCGCCTTTATTCACTCCAGTTGCTGAAGTCCGGTACAGAAAAGGACTACGATGCCTTCATTCTGCCCCAGAAAGATCTGGCTGTGCCGGTCCTGAGCCTTCAGCACTTCAACCAATTGTCTGGGCTGATTCGCGGGCTCGATGAGGAGTCTTACGAAACACTGGCTGCCGCAGCGTTAATCAGTGCCGTCACCCTGTCACCAACTGCCAGGGAGCGAGCGTCGGTAGTTCTTGATACCAAACTACCGGAAGACAGTACTCGGTTCCTTGCGGTAACCGCTGATAAAGCCACCAGCATTTACCCGCTGGCAAAAGAAATTGCCAGAAAATACCGTTCCGACGGTCACAAATTCACCATCGTGTTCCTGTCAGACAGTCATCTGCGACATATGATGTACAACGAAGGTTCACTCAATATGTACAGCACTCTGAAAGAGGGCTTTCGCAGTGGCAAACTGAAGCCTGGAGACCTGAGCCTCTGGTATGCCTACTGGGTAGATAACATTGCCGGCTTCAGGGGGCATGTCAGTGCCAAAGGCTCCCTGTACCTGACGGAGAATACCTTCCGGGCAATGAACCAGATCAAGGTCGAACTGGACAAGCTTCAGAAAGATCCGGATTTTAATCCCATTCCTGCCTATCTGACGGCGCGAGCCCAGTGGCTGAAGCTCTCGAACGATAAAGGGCTGTCTACTCAGGAAGTCGAAGCTCTGGGTGCTCTGGCTGCAATGATGAGATTGTTTACTCCGGAAGAAGGCAGTCTGTTGCTGAAAGCCTTCAGCACGTTGCCCAAAGAGCAAAAGAAACGCTGGGTCGATCATGTTCAGTCTCAGCTTCAGACCACCGACTACGCAACACCGACTTACGCACCTGCGCTAATGGCTAACGCTCTGATTCTCAGCAATCTGGCCGAAACAGTAGAGAAGGTGTTGCCTTTTTACCTGAGTGCTCTGGACGTCGCAGCCCTGGCTAGAAAAACCGGCGAGCTGCCTAAAAGTACACCGTTGTCTTTCAGAGTCTTGGCCAATGACAAACAGGTTAAGATTATACTCAAGTCAGCACCACCCGGGATAGAGA
>NZ_JAHHPS010000219.1:0-1068 GCF_024606275.1 Endozoicomonas sp. SESOKO4
GTATATAGCCATATCCCGGGCATTGTATCTGAGGGTATCCTGCTGTTTGTATGAGTTGTCATGCTCTTCATCAACAATAATTAATCCCAGCTTGGGTAAAGGCGTAAAAATGCCTGAGCGGGTAGCAATCAATACCCCGGCTATGGAGCGACTGGCAGCAAGCCAGCCCTGAAGACGTTCGCCATCACTCAATCCAGAATGAAGACAGACCACAGGGACAGAAAAACGGCTGCGAAATCGTCTGACGGTTTGAGGCGTCAGACCAATTTCAGGAACCAGAACAAGAACCTGTTTACCGGCTTTGAGCGTCGCTTCGATGGCCTGGAGGTAGACTTCTGTCTTACCGCTTCCGGTGACGCCATCCAGTAAAACAGGGTGAAAAGAGGGGGATGCCAGAATGCCTTTAAGAGCAAAAGCTTGTTCAGAGTTCAGTGTCAGGGGCTCTTGTTTTAATGGGTTTGTATGTTCAGTGAAATATCGGTCAACCCGCTCAACTTCTCGAACAACTACCCGTTGTTTCTTTTGCAATTGGGTGAGAATAGTTTTGCTAAAACCGACTTCCCGGAGCTCAGTCTCTGATAGACCTTCAGGGTATTTTTCCAGCCATTGCAGGGCCTTGAGCTGTTTGTGAGCTCTTTTCAGGGATTGGGTGATGGCTTCATCAAGCGGAGCAGCAAGGCTCCAGAGTGCTATTGTTTCCCGGGTTACAGGCTTTCCCTGTCGAAGAGCCTTGGGTAATGCCTGAAGCAAGGTTTCTCCAAGGCTGTAGTGATAGTAACTGGATGCCCAGCGGCAAAGTTGCATGATGTCTTCAGGAATCAAAGGGACCCGGTCAGGAACGGCAGAGACTTTTCTGAGCTTTTCCCTGGGGTGGTCAGATTCCTGTTTAATGGCTTCGATTATGCCAACCAGCTTTCGGGGTCCAAAAGGAACCTGAACTCTCATACCCGGTTGAAGGTTCGCCTTATTATCTGGCGGAAGATAGTCGAACATCTGCCTCAATGGGGTGGGTACGGCGACGCTGAGATAATTATCGTCACATGAGGTCATGAGGCTGCTGTTCAGTGG
>NZ_JAHHPS010000220.1:0-1039 GCF_024606275.1 Endozoicomonas sp. SESOKO4
GCCATTAATACACTGGATATCTTGTTATGGAATCTACAACCAGAAAACCGTGATTCGGTCCCAGCTCAAGACTGGCTCCTATTAAAAACTATGTTGCTCGACCATCTCAACAAAACCGGTCATGCCCCCTCTATCTTCGCTGAATGGATGCATGATTTGACCACACTGATATCAATGCCTGTTGAATTCCCAATAGAAGAAGAATTTATTAACGTAACCCTCGAAGATTCAGCAGCAAAAGAAGAGTTTGCAGAATCGGATACAGAAGAGATCGTACTTCAGAGTCAAAGGTTAGATCATCCTCACCTTGAATCAGACTTACTCATTCCCGAGGTCGTTGATACGACTCCAAAGGAAGACGGAGTCATCGAAAAAGATGTTCTGGAAGAGCATACCGGAGTAGAACTTAGCATAGGCCAGTGGGTTGAATTCATTGGCAAGCAGGATCAGCATTTCCGTTGTAAACTCTCTTCTATTAATACAGTCTCCCATCGCTATACCTTCATTAATAGTTCTGGCATGAAAGTAGCCGAAATGTCTGGCTACGCAATCAAGTCCGGTATAGAAAATGAGCGCATTCGTATTATTGAAGATACTCAATTCTTCGATAAGGCTCTGCATGCTGTCATGAACAAATTCCTGAAGTTTTAGCATCTGTCGACGACACATAACCTGAATGTTTTCCCCAACTGATCCAGATACAAAGGAGGTATCCATTGATCGACCTTGGGAACCTGGAACAGCTCACCGAAGACGATGCACCAATGATGCAGATGCTTCTGGATGAATTCCTCAACACCACAGAAGAGGATCTCAGATCCTTGGATAAAGCAGTTGAAAACAAGACACACCGCGAGATCGCCAGTCTCGCACACCGAATCAAAGGCTCATCAATGATTGTGGGAGCCAATCAGCTGATACAGCTGACCAATGAGCTGGAAGAAGCGGGCAAACAGGCTGAAAACGAGAAGTTCGAATCATTACTCTCTGATATCAGGAAGTGTTATAGCAGCGTTTCTGAAGCTATCAAAAAGCTATG
>NZ_JAHHPS010000221.1:0-2101 GCF_024606275.1 Endozoicomonas sp. SESOKO4
CTTTTGTTGAGCAATGGCAAGGTAAAAGCCCTCGTATTACGCCAGGGTTGGCACCCCACGCGCCCTACACAGTTGCGCCGCAACACCTGCAAGAGGTAGGTGAAAGCGCCAGCCGACTGCAAGCGCCCATTTCTATCCACTTGGCTGAAACCTTTACAGAACTCAGCCAAATCACTGAACAAGAAGGTGTGCCGCCAATCACTCACGCTTTGAACCACCTTGGCGACAATCGTATCATCGGCGCTCATACGGTATACGCACAACCCGAAGACTATGCAGGTATGGCCAAACCCGGCTTTGGCGCCATTCACAACCCAACATCCAATGCAAAATTGGCCTCGGGTATAGCGCCGATAGCGGATTTACTCAATGCGGGTGTGGCAGTAGGCTTAGGCACTGATGGTGCCGCCAGCAACAACGACCTTAATATGTTTGAAGAAATTAAACTGACGGCGTTAATACACAAATTGCGAGAAAACGATCCAACGGCCATGCCCGCCCAAACGGCACTCAGTTTGGCCACCCGTTCTGGTGCCCGAGCTATCGGCATGGCCCAATCCGTGGGACAAATAAGCGCAGGGTTTAACGCCGATTTAATTCAACTTTCCGTGGATGAACTGCGCTCACAACCCGTCCACGATATTATCTCGCATTTGGTCTATACCGCCGATGCACGAGATTTGGTTACATCCATGGTAGCGGGCCAGCTGGTATTCGCCGACGGAGAAGTTCTCACCATCGACAAGTCGCAGCTGCAGCAAAAAGTCGCTCAAATCACCCAGGCCATTAAGCAATTAAATGCAGAGCCTTAAATCAGCTGCTGTGCTTGCTACGAATGTTTGTGGCCATCGATTTCTTCGGGGTGCTTTTTAAGATCATCGCGCATATGCTGAAACATAAACTTTAACGCGTAAGTAACAACACCTGCAGTAAGCAGTACAACCACGATACTGAATAATATTACGCCATCGAAGTACATAATAAGATCCTCATTTTATTTATTTCGAAGTACAAATTTCGTCCTGAAATCTGTACTTCACGTCGTCAAACGGCTTATTAAATGTGTGAATTCAACGGCCGTTTGACTCCTCCCATTGGCTAGGCCAATAAATACCAGCAGTGAAATAGTCCTTTGCTTGCTAAGAAGAGTAGTTTTATCCCGGCGAGAGGCATTGATTCATATCAACCGTTTAAGGTCGATTGTTTAGCCGTTTTATTGGGTTTGATCTAGAACAGAAGACCGTTCAATTACCGAATTTGATATTTGCACTTTGGCTCTTGTCAGTTAACTATTAGGCACGGTGTATAAGCAGGCTGTATTGGCGTTGAACAGCTCTAAACGATAAAACCAACCGTTAAGGTCAGCTATGGCAGGGTCGATTAACCGTACCGCCGTTACATTCCCGCCGGGACTACGATCGGCGGTTTCCAACCCAGAGAGCCCTTTGTTGTGGTGTCAGCCGACACTTACGCCACAAGGTATTAGCAACGCACATTTGGCGCAAGAAATGCCTCTCGCACCCGTACAGTCACTATTCATTAATATTCCGTTTACTAGGGATATTCATCAGTTTCATCAACGCAATATCATCGTTACTCGGCAATACAGCTTGGCGGCCTATTACGTCGATGCACTGTGCAAAGAGATCCAATACTTTGGCGGAATAAACACCCCCCAAAACCATCAAGAAGGCAAAAACGAAAACAGCCACTGTGCAGCAAAATTGCAATGCCTGCACCTGGGTGGCGTTATGCCCACCTTTTTGATGACCGACGACCTGGCACGCTTATTGGCCTGCATAGATGATTGCTTTACCTTGAGTACTGATCAGGCACGCCGCTATTCAATCAGCATTGACCCCAAAAGCTTTACCATTGATACAGCTTTCGCTATCAAAGAACTGGGATTTAACCGTGTGCACTTTTATTTGGAGGATTTTAGCCCAGACGTCCAGTTTGTATTGAATCGTAAATACAGCGTGCAAAAAATAGAGAGTGTCATCGCACAGGCCAAAAGGGCAGGTATCACAGCCGTAGACATTGAGTGCGTTTACGGCCTGCCTATGCAAACGGAAGCCAGCTTTTTAACAACCCTGCAGCA
>NZ_JAHHPS010000222.1:0-1030 GCF_024606275.1 Endozoicomonas sp. SESOKO4
ATCCAGTGTTGCACCATAGTGGGCGATGACCAGACCCTGTTGTTCAGGCCCCAGGTTATCGTCCTGCATTTGCTGCTCAATAAGCTGTTCTCGCTTTTGGGCCCGGGCAATGCGCTCCTGCTGGACCTTCTCTATGCGCCATTTCTGTTTGCGCGTCAGTTTGCGCTTACTCATGGTTTGCTCAAGGTTTTACCTGATCTGCTGAATAGGGTTCTGGCTTTTCATGGCTCCTGACCGTGAATAGCCTTTGTCTCGCCGATGCCCATATTTTTAAATGGGTAGACAGAAGGTGCCAATCAATATTGAGCCGCAGAGCGGTCAGTTGGGAGCGAGTGTAGGTTTCACGGAGGGATTATGATCGGTTAGACTTAATAAGTCAGCCATGGCTTTCTTCATTTGCAATTATTTTTTTATGAAAATGTCACAGGATTGGGTTTAGGGCTATTTCAAATGCTTAGCTCCGGGCCGTGTTCACTGCAAACGGGCTGGCACATCACTTCATAGGAAATCGGGTGCTTGATGGCTAAAGCAGACAACCTTGTCTGGATCGACCTGGAAATGACCGGTCTTGATCCTGAACAGGACCAAATTCTGGAAATTGCGACAATTGTTACAGATGGTCAGCTGAATTTTATTGCTGAAGGCCCGGTGATAGCGGTGCATCAAAGCGATGCAGTGCTGGAGAATATGAATGAGTGGTGTATCAAAACCCACGGTGAAACGGGATTGACCCAGAGAGTCCGTGAGAGCCAGATCAGCCTGACTGAAGCTGAGCAAATGACTCTGGCCTTTCTCAGACAGCATTCCGATGCCGGTGCCTCTCCCATGTGCGGGAACAGTATTGGTCAGGATCGCCGCTTTCTGAACCTTTACATGACAGAGCTTCATAATTTCTTCCACTACCGCAATATCGATGTCAGCACGTTAAAAGAGTTAGCAAAAAGGTGGAAGCCTGAGATGCTGGATCATTTTACCAAGAAAGGCACTCATCTGGCGTTGGAAGATATTCGCGAATCCATCGAAGAGCTGC
>NZ_JAHHPS010000223.1:0-2132 GCF_024606275.1 Endozoicomonas sp. SESOKO4
TCAAATTCATCCACTGTCTGATATCCGTCGACACCTCTGACGGCCTTCATGTAGTTTTCAAGTTCAAACTTGCTGATCAGACCTTCACGCAGCAGAGCGACGATCCTGTTGCCACTGGCAGAATAGGTAGCGAAATATTCCGAGAAGCTCTTCAGGTCCCCCGGTTCATGCTCGACGAAGTGAATAGCGGCTTCGCCCATGCCGAGGATTTCATCGTCGTATTGTTGTGGCCCGCTTTTAATGTGAGTTCTTGCCCTGTCCGCCAGCTTCTGGACTGCTTCCAAAGGATTCTGAGACTGATCTTCTAAAGGCTCAAACGTGAATTGCATTGTCTTCAGATTCTTGAAGACTTCCACCATCCGACTGGCCTGATTAAACGTCAGATCGTCCCCAACCTCTGCCTGTAAGCGAATCGGTGCAAATTCATCGTCCAAGTCAAAAGCCAGTAGATTGGGTATTGGCTTACCGCTCAGTTCTGCTGACTTTGCCAGACCAATGACAGCTTCCAGAGCCTGTTTCTTGAGAGGATGCGCCCGTATGAAGGCGTGCAAATCGGCCAGTATTTTTACCTGTTTCGGCGTGTACTGGAAGGGACCACCCTCGTTTTCAACGGCATACTCTGCAGCCCTCAGAGCTTCCCTTAATATCTCTAATTCCGCTTTTTTGCCTTCTACTTCACTTTTTAGACTTTTCTTTTTTTGGGTCAGTTGCAGGATCTTGCCGCCAGTGCCATCGTTCCCACCCAGTTGTAACTGTTTGTTTTTCACGGCTTCCACCCGGTCAGCAAAGCGGGCAGCAGGGTCTGGCTTATGACCTATGTCGTCTTCAATGGCTGCAAGATTCGCTTCATGGGCCTTCAGAGCTTCTTGTGCTTTTGATGTTTTTGCTTTTTTCTGTCTCAGGACTAAATCCAGCACTTCTCTATCTTGCTCAAGTTTGGTTTTGGTTTTCGGATCGATGCCTTTGGAGTGCTCTATCGCCTGATTTTTACTGTTCAGCTCCAGTTGTGTTTGCTTTTGTTCATCTTGTGCATAGGCCAATGCCATTTCTCTCGCCTCGTGCTCATGCAGGAATTTCGTGATCTGAGTGTACTTTTTCCTGGTTTCGGGCAGTTCACCCAATGCTTCATCGCCTTCATTTCGATCATGGGAGGCTGCATATTCTCTGATGGCATTAATGTAATTGCCTACATTTAAATGGTTATCACGGTCAAACTCAAAAGGGATTTTCGTAACACTAACGGTAGTCCACAGCTGTTGAATGACGCCAACTTCGCTTTGTGAATAGTATTTGCTTTTCTGAAAATAACGTTCGATGTCGTTTAATAAGTCTTCAAGGATTTGATTATCAGCCTGACTCAGGCCCAACCTGGCATGAATGTGTTTGATTGCCCCATTGAGAGCCTTAATGATTTTATCCCTGTCGGGGGGGACGTCAGCAGACTCTGCTAATACCACTTGTTTAAGATGAATAGCATCCAGTTTGCGATGAAGTTCCTCCAGTTCCTTTTCAGCTTCTTCTGTGTCTTCTCTGGCTCTGGCTAGCTCACGATCAAGAACGTATCGGGGTTTAGGTCCCAGGCGAGCCATTTGCCTGTCAAGCTCATTCTCAATGGCTGCAATACGCTCTTCAACCATAGGCTGACACGCTTTAAAAACGGCTATATACCGCTGTTCGAGTGTTTCTTTAATGAGATTGATCTGATCATCTGCAGGGTCATCCTCTTTATAGTCCAGAATGACAAGGCGCAATGCCATTTCATTATTTCTTTCTCTTATGATGCCTTCATCATCATAGGGTTTGCTCAGTTCGGAATTTAATGTCCGAAATCCGGCTCTTAGAACAACCCTCTGTTCATTCAGGCTGGCATCTTTTTCAAATTCTATTTTCAGATCATCGGCCAGTTTAGCAACCAGGTCTCTGGCTCTTTCCTTGGCAGCAATGTTTTCCCTCTTGTCGATAAGCAGCGCGTCCTCTACAGCTATAAGCATCTGTTCCTGTTGTCTTGTGATTCGAAAATCCTCGTCTTCGACATAGAGGCTCAGGCGCCAGTGAAGCCTGTCAAGTTTAACTTTTCTTTTTTTCGTATTCAGTGGTGAAGTCTTCTTCCCAGAGTGCATTATTTATATCAT
>NZ_JAHHPS010000224.1:0-2373 GCF_024606275.1 Endozoicomonas sp. SESOKO4
TCAAATTCATCCACTGTCTGATATCCGTCGACACCTCTGACGGCCTTCATGTAGTGCTCAATCTCAGTCTTGCTGATCAGGCCTTCACGCATCAGGGCGATAATCTTGTGACCACTGGCAAAATGGGTAGTGACGAATTCCGAAAAACTTTTCAGGTCCTCTGGTTCATGCTCGACGTAATGAGTGGCTGTTTTGCCCATGCCGTAAATGACCTCATCGTATTCCTGAGCCCCATTTTGCAGCTGATTCCTGGCTCTGAAAACCAGCCTCTGGACTTTAGCCAGAACATTCAGAGGTTGACCTTCCACAGGCTCGGAAGAGGGGAGCGGGAAGATCGTTTTCAGGCGTTTGAAGACTTTTACAATCCGGTTGGCCTGATCAAACGTCAGACTTTCTCCGACCAGTGTCCGCAGTCGGACCGGTGCAAGTTCATCGTCAAAATCGAAGGTCGTGAAGCAGGGCATTGCCTTACCGCTTTCTACAGCTAATTCTGCAAGACCCATTGCAGCTTCCAGAGCTTGTTTCTTGAGAGAGTGCTGCTGCATGAAGTCGCGTATATCGGTCAGAACTTTGACCTGTCTCGGCGTGAACTGAAAGGGACCACCGTCATTTTCGACGGATTTTTCTGCAGCCTTCCGGAGTTCCTTCATTCTCTCAATGTCTGCTTTCCTGGTTTCAATCTCACTTTCCAAGCGAGCCTGTTCCTGAGTCAGTCGCCCGATGTCGCCACCAGTAGCATCATTGCCGCCCAATTGTAGTTGCCTGTTTCGCAGGGCATTAACCCGATGTTCATAGTTGTCAGCAGGGGCGGGTTTAATACCCACGGCTTTTTCAGTGGCTCCAATAAGCGCTTGATAATCTGCCAGATCTTGTTTTGCATTGGATACAGCTTCTCTTTTATGCCTCAGGGCTAAAAACAGCTCAGTTATTTGTCCTGGTAAGGGTTCAGCCAAATCATCGATGGTACTAAAAATATTCTCATGTATTTTACAAATCAGAGCCGCTTCTGCGAGATCCTCATCAGCCATTGCACAGGTTAAATCTATACTTTTCATGTCGTGCTCATGCAGAAATTCCGTGACCTGAGCGTACTTTTTTCTGGTTAAAGGCAGCTCACCCAGTGCTTCATCGAATTCGTCCTGTCCCTGACGATCTTTAAAGGCTGCATTGGAAATAAAATAATCAGCTTCTTCCTCTGTACCGAGGTCATCCCCCTGGATGTTAAGACCTGCTCTGGCTCTCAGTTTTTCATGGCCTTTGCCACGAAGAGTATTCAACTGGTGATGAACACTTGCCAGCTCACTTTCAGCTTCTGCTACTACTCGTCTGGCCCTGGCTACCTCACGATCAAGTACGTATCGGGGTTTTGGCCCCAGCCGGGCCACTTGCCTGTCAAGCTCATTCTCAATGACTGCGATGCGCTCGTTAATGTCAGGCTGACCCGCATTAAAAACTTCTTCATCCAGCGCCTGGAGTTTTTTTTCAATCAGACTGTTCTGGTCGTCGATAGTGGCATCGTCTTTATAGTCCCCAATGTTGAGTTGATGAGCCATTTCATTGTTCCAGGCTCTTCTGGCAACTTCTTCATCACAGTCTTTGCTCACTTCGTCCAGTAACTCACTGATTTTGACTCTTAGGGCATACTTCCGGTCAGGCAGGGTGGCATCCTTCTCAAACGCTACCTGCAGCTTACTGGCCAGCTCAGCAGTGAACGCCATGCTTCTTTCTCTGGCTGCAACGTTTTCATGAGGATATATCCTGAGCTTGTCTTCTATAGCTGCAAGATAACCTGTCTGTTTTTCACTGGCTTGCTCATCGACCTCTTCGACTTTATAGGTGAGGCGCCTGCGAAGTATACTGAGCCATTCCGGGCTCCCTTTTTTCGGATAAGAAAGGGTAATATCTGTAAGAGGGCTCTCGGGTTTGAGACTCTTCATGTACTCAAGTCTGCGGTTTTCTTGTGTGACAATATTATATATCTTGTCCAGCATGTACTCCGGGACATCATCAGCATCAAGCCTTGTACGAACCCTGGCAAGTCTTGCTGCTTTGTTATCACCTCTATTGATTTTAATGTTGAACACCTGTTCTGTGGCTGACAGTATTTCCAGGGCCTCTTCCTCTGCCCGCTCACTGGCTTTTGTGATGAATGCCTGCATGCTGTCAGAAATATCCTCGCGACGGAGATACACACCATCGTTTTCATCAACGTCACTCATCTCAAGGGCTTTTTCTACGGCACTCAGTGTCTCAAGAACTTCAGGCATGGCTTTGGGGTGGCCTGGTGTTTGGATGTCATGCAGTTGTTTTTCCAGCTCTTTAAGTTTGAAGAGCTTGGCATGTACTGTTGACTCCAGGGTGTCGCGGTCTTCC
>NZ_JAHHPS010000024.1:0-2394 GCF_024606275.1 Endozoicomonas sp. SESOKO4
CCATATTGAACTCGCCGTCCTTGTCTTTCCATTCAGGCCAGCCCAGTACCTCTTTTACTTCCTCGTGTTTGATGATGCCTTTTGTGTTGTACATGGACGAGAAGGAGCGGAATAGCTCCATATTGAACTCGCCATCCTTCTCTTTCCATTCCTGCCAGCTCAGCACCTCTTTCACTTCCTCATGTTTGGGAATGCCTTTTGTGTTGTACATAGACGAGAAAGAGCGGAACAACTTCATGTTGAACTTGCCATCCCTGTCTTTCCATTCAGGCCAGTCCAGCACCGCTTTCACTGCCTCATGTTTGGGTACGCCCCGGCCATTGTTCATGGTCGCGAAAGAGCGGAAAAGCTCCTTATTGAATTCGCCAGTCTTGTCTTTCCATTCAGGCCAGCCCATCAACTCTTTCACTTCTTTATGTTCGGGCACGCCTTTGCCATTATTCATGGACGATAAGGAAGTCAATACATCCAGAGTCGCTAAATATTCGAGCTCACCCTGGCTATGTTCAGCAAAATCACGTATGTATTTTTTTTTATTTTTTAGCATGCTCGTGAGCATGCCTGTATTTTTGATGGTTTCAGGAACGTGCTCAAAAAAAGCGATCGTATTATCGAAGAAACCATTAAAAGACCTTCTATCTACGAATCCAAGCATTTTATAAAAAGTGTACTTGGCAGTGATGTTTTTTTTATTGAATACCCCTATCAGGGTTTGTGCTTTTTCCAGCTCTTCCTCGCTCAATTTGTATTTGATATTTTTTTTCATTTTTTCCAATGGGTCATCGTAGATCTGAGTGTCTGCCTGTTTCCTTTTTTTGGTCGGTGGTGCAGCAACTGCTTTTGAATGATTTCTCTTTCTACCCGAGCCCTTGTTTTTTTTTCGAGCAGGTTCTGATGAATCCGGCTCTGTTTCTTCCCCGGTTTCTCTTGCTCTTTTTATACCCTTAGTACCCGACAGGCACTTGTTGCAAATAAATGCCGAAGCTGTTGCCTCATTCGCTATACGACTTAATTCCTGTTTATTCAGTACCTTGTTACACTTCGAACAAGTCACAGCTGGCTCCCCAATATTCTGCTCAGCTGACGGGGTCATTGGATCATCGCCTCCGTGACCACTGCCGCCTGTTGAACGAATTCTCTGGCTAATGGTAGCGGCTCCGAACATCTGGCCTGTTGTCGCGGTAGTTGAGACTTTGATTATTCTGGAGGGTTGATTCTTTTTCCTGGTACCCGCCTGCCGACCAGAATATCTGCAAGAAGTGATCTCACTGTAAACAATGAGTTCCTTATCATGCTCTGCCAACCATCTCTGAATCAGCCCCGGATGCATCGTGTCAGGATCTGATCCTTTCAGATCGAGAAGGTCCGCTTCAATCACCCTGATCCGATCTGACAAAATCCGTGTCAGCGTGGTTTGGCCCGTCATAATCGCCCATAGCCGTTTGATACGAAGCATTCGTAGCAGTTGCCTTTTTTGTTGCAGGCATTTTTGAACAGGGGCCAGAGCAGGGGTAAGTTCAGGCTGGGGCTCCGGGTCAGGATTCCAGTTGTTTCCGCCGGGTGGCTTGCCTCCATCGTTTCCGTCGGCAGCAACTATGGCGAGCGGTGAAGTGGAAAAGTGCTTCAGGGCTTCAAGGGACATAACCATCTGGTCAATGTGGCGTGTTTGCTTCATGGGCCAAATGGGTAGGGGAGGCAATTGGAGTGACGCAGCAGGACTGTTATTCGGCAGCAGCTTTAGCAAATGGGGAGGGTGTTGCATAAACCCTACCGGATGAGGATTGGGCGGTTCAGGTTCAACCAACTGATTGGCATATAAGAAACGGGCTGGTAGCGAGTTTGAGTCGACTAATCCCATTGCAGGCAGCGACTTCCCAAACATTATGGTCACTGACAGAAGCAGTGATCGGACCATCGAGCAGGCAGTTTTGTTTTTTTGTGAGCGTCCCATAGACTCAGGACCATTGATTGACCTTTGTTATTTGCACCGGAATGTATAGCACCTTCCTGCTCAGCGTGCCATGAACGGAGTTGGTGAAGAAGGTGTTTTTTTAAATGAGCGGGTTTGCTCGAAGGAAGCTTTCATTAAACGACTTATGACATATGATATCTGATGGGTCAGATTGAAGGCATAAGCCCATTAGAAAATACTCCCACACTCATCAAGTAACTCTAATTCCTGACAACTCTGATAAACATCAGGATCAACCACTGATAATAAAGGTTCTCGACTTTTTAACCGCTTTATTTCGCTGCATGCCTGTTGCCTCCATCCCTCGAGTATGTGGTCAGAGATGTCGATTTTGGCTTTTTTAAGGACGGTCACTATATGCATAAGTTCCATTTCATCCCTGTACCCGTCCAGTAATGTCAGTATTTCGATGTCAAAAACTT
>NZ_JAHHPS010000025.1:0-1123 GCF_024606275.1 Endozoicomonas sp. SESOKO4
GCCGCGAGAGACGCCATCATATTGATGACAGTACTTTGCAAAGAGCGGTAAAACGAGCCATTGAGTTATCGGGTATAGAAAAGAAAGGAAGCTGCCATACTTTCAGACATTCTTTTGCTACCCATTTGCTTGATGATGGCTACGATATACGAACGGTTCAGGAGCTTCTTGGACACAGAGACCTGAAGACAACCCAGATCTACACTCATGTTCTAAACCGTGGTGGTCATGCAGTAAAGAGTCCTTTGTGCAAAATATGAGTGGCACGCTACCGCCCGAGGTGTTTCCCGAAACGGCTGAAGAGCACCTACTCACTGGCTCAACAGTTTCCTGCCTGTCTGGCTGAATAGATTCTATTGAGCGACATTGTGCCACTATTACTTATTGAAGGATAGGTAGTAGTGCTTATTTTTGGCTGCCTTATATTTTCCGTGATCCATTCATAACACCTATACGTAGAAAATGACATAACAACATATTGGCTGGCAGGCATGATAAGGAACGAAGTTATATGGTTTACCGGAGCGGCGATGAGTGCAGGCAGGGTCAATACATTATGGCTAAAGAAAGTAAGCATTTATTAGTTCTTAACGCCTTGTTGTTTCAGCTGGTTTGGTTTGTTGCTGTACAAGGCAATAATCTGTATGCGCTATTGGCGTTAGCCTTCTTGCTTGTTGCGCACTTCTCGCTCATGAAACCCGATGAACAAGAGTTACGACTGATCTTTGCCGTACCAGTCGTTGGTATCATCGCTGACAGTTTGATTATGAATACAGGGTGGATTGAATATCACAATGATAATACTTTTATGATTCCAATCTGGCTATGCGTTTTATGGATTGCCTTCGCGACGACTCTGAAACATTCGATGAACTGGGTATTTAAGACCTCTTGGTTACCACCACTGGTAGGATTACTGATTGTGCCATTCAGTTATTGGGCAGGCATTAAGTTATCCGGGTCTCAGCTCTTGATCCCGATGGAGAGAATGCTGCTGCTGGAAGGCTTGGTCTGGGCTGTTTTATTGACTCTGATTGGCTATATAGAAAGGAAACAGATGCAATCTCTATGCTAATGTCTTCACCCCCAAAATCGATCATGATGTTCAGTCTGATTTTAATGG
>NZ_JAHHPS010000225.1:0-1459 GCF_024606275.1 Endozoicomonas sp. SESOKO4
AATCCTGATCAAGAAAAAAAGACGAGAGTGAATTTTCTGTTCAGGTTTGCGGAAATCGAGGCCATTACCTCCATTCTGAGTGACCGGGAAGTCGACACACTGGATCGTTATTTTTCCCGGGATTCTATTGAAAGCCTGACGGATGAGATGCATAAAGAAATATTGTCGCGATTTCCCGAGGACAGAACCTTTCCGGAAACTAAAAGACTACAGCTAATGGAGCGGGTCGAAAGCGTTGTGGAAGCCATTGCGGTCAGGAAGAAATATGGTGCTTTTCAGGCTCCGGTTCGCTCTCCGATTATTTCAACAGACCTAAATGTCATTCCTATCGCGCAAGGCAAAAGTGAGCTGCTTAATATGGGAATGCTTAACTCTGGCTCCAGGCTACCGATTGTGGCAACGGCTGATGGTCAACATCATGTCAAAATGGAAATCAGGCATACTGACTCGGAGATAATGTCACTGGTCGGGACATCACCCAAGTCTTCAGGACTGGCTGGCTGGCTGGCACTGATGCTGAACCCCGATGCCCTGGGTACTAATCCTGAGGCAACCCGGCACTTTATTTCAGGCCTGGAACGCAAAGCGGCGAGTTACGCCAAGATTAACCAGAGCGATTTTTTTTATGAAAGTCTGCAGGACAAGCTGGTCGGCCTGACGGATGACCGCATCCGGCAAGTGGAAGACATTTTCATTGATCTGAGCCGGAAAGAAGACTCTGCCTTTATTGGTGATGCCAGCAGGCAATATTTGTTGGGTGAGCTGATCAGGCGCGGGGCCCGTGAGCTGTACACCGATCTGCTCTATGGTCAGTCAGACAGTCGGCCAGATTCCGGTAAAAGGGTTATCAGGCTGGCGCAACTCCATGCTCTTGCTAAAACGCCTCCGGTTGAGTTTGAGACTGCTGGTGGGAAGACGACCATCAAGCTGGAATTTGATGCAGGGAGGTCAATGAGGGATTTTCATCGAAAAGATCAGGACGGTCTGAAAACCCTGGTGGTTGGCGTAAGGGACGATCTTGCCTATGACAAGCGCGACAGTAACTACCGCGTAACCTACGACGGCACCGACCTGAATGAGATCAAAATAAACAGGGTAGATCTGCTACCAAAAACGATTCTGGTGATTGATAAAAACCATTACTGGCAGGCACTGTTCTCCGGAAGCCTGAACAAGCATCAGTTGCAGCTGGATATTAATGCGATCGTCCGCCAGTTTTCAGAAAAAGGGATAGTGGAAAAACTGGAGGCATTGGGCACAAAAGCCGGCGATCAGTTTGGTTTAAATGCGGGCAGGGGCATCCGCATTGAATTGATGCCAGAGTGGTCGCCGGCTGAGAGCAGGGTACTGATGTATGACCGGGATGATCCGGCCCGGCCAGTGCGAGTGCAGTTGGGAACCCTTCGTGCCGAAGGGGAAAGCCTTCCCGGTCTTGTTAAAACCCTTTACCCGCTGGCCC
>NZ_JAHHPS010000226.1:0-1890 GCF_024606275.1 Endozoicomonas sp. SESOKO4
CAACCAGCGTGTCCAGGGATTGGGCCAGTTGTTGACCGGGCTGAAGAGACAGAAGTGCACAATCGTCGCCTATGCCTACCACATCACTCAGAGATGATCGAAGACCCGGACGATCAAAGAAACTGCGAATCAGATCAAATTCGCCAAGCGCCATGAAAGGTTCCAGCCAAACTAAAACATGAGTTTAACGCGCTGCAAGCTGGGTTAACAGACCAGAAGACAATAGCATTATCTCCTGATCGAAAACCGATTACTTCCGACGGAAGTTGCGCACTTCATCAGGACGAACACGGGGTGCCAGCTTGTCCAGAATACCGTTTATGTAACGGTGAGAATCCTGGGCACCAAAACGCTTAACCAGCTCAATAGCCTCGTTGATGACCACACGGTATGGAACATCGGAGCGGTTCATCATTTCATAGCAGCCAATGCGCAAAGCTGACATTTCAACCGGGTCCAACTGCGAAATGGGACGATCCAGCAGTGGCGACATGGCGTCATCCAGTCGACTGGCTTCGCGGGCAATCCCGGTCAGCAACATGTGAAAATAGCCGTCGTCCACCTTGCTGAAATCGTTGTCCGCACGAAACTGCATTTCAATCTGGGTGATGGATGCCTGGGACATCTGCCACTGGTATAACGCCTGCAACGCCAGTTGACGTGCACGACGACGGGCAGATGGTTTTGGACGCGGGGCAGATTTCTGCCCGGCTTCCTGCTTCTCAGTAGACAACTCAGGCCTCCAGTTTCTTGAGCAGGGACACCATTTCAAAAGCCGCCATGGCAGCCTCTTCACCCTTGTTACCCGCTTTGGTACCGGAACGCTCGATAGCCTGTTCAATGGTGTCTACGGTCAGAACTCCGAAGCTCACCGGAATTTCTTCGTCCAGATTCACGTGGGACAGACCTTTCACACATTCGTTAGCAACGAATTCAAAGTGTGGTGTGCCACCACGAATGACAGCACCCAGGGCAATAATGGCGTCAAAGCGCTGGGTTTTGGCAACTTTCTTAACCGTCAGTGGAATTTCGAACGCGCCCGGGCACCGGACGATAGTGATATCCTGTTCCGCAACACCGTGACGGGTCAAACTGTCCACAGCGGCATTGAGCAGACTTTCTACAACAAAGGCATTCCAGCGGCCAACAACGATCGCATACTTGCCGCCATTTGCCTGCAGAGTACCTTCGATGGTTTGCAGTGACATTGCGTTTTCCTCAATAAATCTTTGTGTCTGTTGCACTTACAACAATGTGCTCTGACAATCAGTCTTCACACGGAATATATTCAACAATTTCCAGATCAAATCCGGACAGGGCCGCGAAGCGAATCGGTGAGCTGAGCAGGCGCATTTTACCCACTCCCAGATCACGCAGAATCTGTGAACCAGTGCCTATGGTCAGATACGCGCCGGACATACCGTTGCTGTTACTCTTGCCTTCCGAGAACTTTTCCAGGGCCCCGCCCAGATCAAGCCTCGACTCGGAGTCGAGCAACACAATCACGCCACGCCCCTCACTGGCGACCTTGGCCATTGCTTTGTGCAGTGGCCAGCTGGATTTACCGTTTTCAGGATGTGCCGACAGCAGATCACGAAAAGGTTCCATAGCATGAACTCGCACCAGCGCCGGTGAGTTCGGTGTAATATAGCCCTTGGTCAGGGCAATGTGCGTCGCACCGCTGATGGAATCCTTGTAGGCCGTCATATCAAACTGGCCAAAATCGGTATCCAGAGAGCGCCGCTCTAGCTTTTCGACGGTTTTCTCATTCAGGATTCGGTAGTTGATCAGATCGGCGATGGTGCCGATTTTCAGATCATGCTCTTTGGCAAACACTTCCAGATCAGGACGACGAGCCATGGTGCCGTCTTCATTCA
Organism: Endozoicomonas sp. SESOKO4; assembly: GCF_024606275.1. Lineage (NCBI taxonomy): Bacteria > Pseudomonadati > Pseudomonadota > Gammaproteobacteria > Oceanospirillales > Endozoicomonadaceae > Endozoicomonas > Endozoicomonas sp. SESOKO4. The sequence goes on from NZ_JAHHPS010000226.1 coordinate 1,878, forward strand.
TGATCTCAATAAT
>NZ_JAHHPS010000227.1:0-4134 GCF_024606275.1 Endozoicomonas sp. SESOKO4
CGGTTTTGAAGACGGTTATACCGAGTATGCCGGGAAAGTCTTGTATCACTATCAATTGCAGGTATACGACTACCTGAAGACCGGTCAGGGTGCTGCAGCATTGAAGGTGATTGATCAAATCAAGGCTACCCTGGAAAAAGTGGATCAGCTGTTTGACCGATAGCCTTCGAAGACAGTTCGCTTGAGCTTGTCGACGTTTCGACAGGCTCAGGACGAATGGGTGTGTCAACATTCTATCGGACAGTGGCGGGAATCTTGATATATCTTTAAATAGCCCTGAATTTGTAAAAGACATTGTTCAATTAATTGTTCAGGTAATACTGTTATGAATGTAATCTCTTACTCCAAAGCCAGAAACAATCTGAAGTCGCTGCTTGATCAGGTGGCCGAAGATGCTAACCACACCATTATCCACCGGCGGGAAGGTGAGGATGCGGTGGTCATGTCACTGGACAGCTACAACAACCTGATGGAAAACCTTCATTTAATGTCATCTTCGAACAACATAAAACATTTGAACGAATCTATTGCCCAAATTGAGGCAGGTTAGGTTCCAGAAAAAGGCTTGATTGATGGCGAGGCATAAGACTAAGCATAAAAGGTTGATATGTTGGTCAGAAAAAGTCCGGAGTGATTATCTTTAAAGCCTGCCGTTTCCACTATTAAAGCAGCCGCATACATTTTTATACTTTGGTTGTGCTAAACCTAACCGCCCTTTCTAATCACTGACATATTGTTAAAAAACGACCGGTTGGATTCATCAGCAAAAATATTCTCCAGAGTGTCGGTTAACTTCCTGCGCCAGTTTGGATACTCTTCGCTGGTTCCCGGAATATTCACCGGGGATTCGATCTGTAACACCTCTTCCAGCTGAATCACTGTGATTTTTGATGCTGTCTTAGCCAGGTAATAATGAACTTTTTCCATTAAGTCCCTTGAGTATTCCATTGTGGAAATATCCTGCGGGTTCATGCCTTCAGGAAACTCATGGACGTTCGAAAGTGTTTTCAGCAAAGCCAGCTTTTCTCTGTGTCTTGCCTCTTTTTCTTGCTGAGCCCGGTTGTGATCATAAATGCCCAGTTGCAGGCGCAAATCCAGATCGAGGCAATTCCACCAGGCCTTCAGAGGAGGGATGTCATGATTACTGACACAGGTCAGAGCCATGGGTTTGTAATCCTGAGGTAGCGTGAAATGATCACCCAAACACTCGAACAGAGCCACTTCATTGGAGTAAAACAGGGCAGGAGGCAGAGAAGCTTCGATTTCAGGTGGGACGGTCCCAAGATCCTCTCCAAATACCAGACACTGACGACGATGGCTTTCCAGTTTGATAATGCCCAGAAAGTCATTCAGAGGATAATAGACATAGGCGCCATAATCAGCCGTTTTGCCTTTGGGGCACCACCAGAGCCTTAGCAGACCCATGACATGATCAATTCTCAAAGCCCCGCAGTGGTTCATATTGGCCTGAACCATTTCAATAAAGGGCTGGTACTGCTGAGCGATGAGTACCTGAGGATTAAAGGGAGGTAAACCCCAGTTCTGTCCCTGGGGCGCTACACCATCCGGGGGCGCACCAACGCCTGCATCCAGACAGTAAAGGTCGCGATGACTCCAGACATCGGCGCCGCCAGTGTCTGCGCCTACTGCCAAATCACGATAGATGCCAACCAGCATACCGGCTTCAATGGCCGCTTCCTGAGCTTTGGTCAGCTGATCTTCAGCCAGCCACTGCAAGTACATGTAGTACTGAATGCGTTTTCGGTTATGGCTGGCAAACTCTTTGACGGCACCGGATTCCGGGTTCTGGAACTGTGACTCCCAGCAAGGCCATCCCCAGTTATTGATGTCCAGCTTTTTGTAGTGCTCATAAATAGCTTCATAAAGGGCATGTCGCTCCAGAGCGGGGCCACGGTTTCTGCAAAAGTCCAGAAAAGCTTTTCCCCGCGAGCTTTCGGGGCTCAGGTGTTGCTTATGGAAGTGATCAAACAGTGTGTTCAGAAAACCAAACTTCAGCCATGCTACCAGACTGTAGTCCACATACTCTTCGTCTCTTGCCTGTTGCAGTTGTTCTTTGAACTCAGGATCTTCAAATTGTCTCTGAGCTTCTTCACATTCCCTGAAGTCCGTTATGGCCGTGATATCGATATACAACGGATTAATAAAGGTTCGGCTCGATGGGCTGTAGGGGCTGGCATGAAGAGGGTTGGCCGGGTACAGGGCGTGAATAGGGTTCAGGCCGACAATGTCTGCGCCCTGTTCCGCCAGTTGAGTCGCTAACTGACTCAGGCCGGAAAAGTCACCTATGCCCCAATCATGATCGGTTCGAAGAGTGTATAACTGGATAGCACAGCCCCATAGTTTATTTCCACTCCCAAGTCTCTCAGGTTCATAGCAGGTTTCAGGAGCAATAATGATCAGAGCGCTGTCTTGCATCTTGTCACTTTGCAGAGAGAGCCGGTGGTAGCCAAGGGGTAAAGCATCCGGTAAGTTGAACGTCAAGTGGTGGTAGGTTCTTCCCTCAAATGTGCGACTGGCCTCTATGGGCATATCGCTGGTATTCAGGGTCAGAGAGTGGTGGCCAGCGGTTTCCAGTATTATTTCACCTTCGAACAGATGACCCAGCTGCTGATCCTCAAGGTACAGGCTGACCTGATAGCTTTGACCTTTAGTGAAGACTGACACGGGATGGAGTGGTTGCTGCCACTTTTGCTGTTCAATGTCTGCTATCGCTTGCTTTATCGAGTCGTCAGATTCAACGTTTAATCCCATGGCACCAAGAATCGGCAGTTTGTATTCAGTGGGGACGCTGACTGGCTTACCCGCCCAGTCACTGTATTCTCCGGAAACGCGATAGTATCGGGCCAGCTGCTCAATCAGTTCAGGATCAGACATAGCGGTCTCTCTCACAAGTCGTAGGCTGGCGCCCGGGTACGACGAAAAGCTATGCCCTCAGCATTGAAGAGGTGACAAAATTGGACCGGAAGCTCAATTTTCATCTTGCTGCCTGCTTCACGCTTTTTCGAGTCTTCTACCCGAACAATGAAGTTTTCTCGAATGGTATCGTGGCTCATGTATATGTAAGATTCGGCTCCCAGACGTTCCAGCGTTTCGACCTTGCCTTCAACCGCATTACCGTTGTCTGTTTCAGCCAGAGCATCTTCCGGTCGAATGCCCAAGACGACCCGCTCACCCTTGTTGGCACCCTGACTGTCAACGTTAGCCCGTAGCATTTCCCCGGTGGTCAACTTGAGTCGTGTTTCGTTGTTGCCGGTTTCTTCAATAAAACCATCAAAGAAATTCATTTTGGGTGAACCGATAAATCCGGCAACGAACAGGTTGGCAGGTTGGTGATAAAGTTCCAGTGGCTTCCCAACCTGCTCCAGGTTACTTTCTGCTCCCTGAGCCAGAGGACTCAGGACAACGATCTGATCTGCCAGAGTCATCGCTTCAACCTGGTCATGGGTAACGTAAATAGAGGTTGTTTGCAGACGGTTGTGCAGTCGGGCTATTTCCTGCCGCATCTGAACCCGAAGCGCGACATCGAGATTGGACAGCGGCTCATCAAACAAAAACACCCTGGGCTGCTGCACGATGGATCGGCCGATAGCCACCCTTTGTCGTTGACCTCCGGACATGGCTTTTGGCTTTCGATCCAACAGGGCCTCCAGTTGGAGAATGCGGGCGGCTTCTTCAACCCGGCTGTTGATCAATGATTTGTCGGCTTTTGCCAGCTTGAGGCCGAAGGCCATATTTTTAGCAACGGACATATGAGGGTAGAGCGCATAAGACTGGAAGACCATGCCCACCCTGCGTTCGTTGGGTGGCCAGTCATTCACCTGCTCCCCGGCAATATACATTTCACCCTCAGTGATATCCTCAAGACCACAGACCATTCGAAGCAGAGTGGACTTACCGCAGCCAGAAGGCCCGATAAATGCTATAAATTCACCCTCGGCAATGTTCAGGTTGATGTTCTTGAGAACCCAGGTCCTGCCCTGGTCGTAGCTTTTGGAAATATTAACAAGCTTAACTTCAGCCATAAGTTTTTCCGTTTTTCATTCGCAGCGCCCGCCAGACTGCTAGCAGCCTGTCGGACTTAAGGCTGTCCTACTGCGGTTGCAATAAATTGGT
>NZ_JAHHPS010000228.1:0-1304 GCF_024606275.1 Endozoicomonas sp. SESOKO4
GCTCACTGTTGAAGGCTGCCCGATGGTTGGGCTTCATAGTCTTCAAGAAGTTTCTGGCACTTTCTGTGGCCAAGCTTGATAGCCAAGTCAAGAGCCGTCTCGCCATCGTTATCCTTCTCTTTGGCCAGTAAGCGGTCAAAGTTCAGCAATGTCTGGATGGCCTCTGTTTGACCATTACGAGCAGCCTCGTGGAGAGCCGTATTGCCATTGTTAGCCTTCTCATTGGCCAGTGAGCGGTCAAAGTTCAGCAATGTCTTGATGGCCTCTGTTTGGCCATTACGAGCAGCCTCGTGGAGAGCCGTCCAACCATCGTTATCCTTTTCTTTGGCCAGTGAACGGTCAAAGTCCAGCAATATCTGGATGGCCTCTGTTTGGCCATTAAGAGCAGCTTTGTGGAGAGCCGTCCAACCATCGTTATCCTTCTCTTTGGCCAGTGCGAGGTCAAAGTCCAGCAATTCCCTGATCAACCTTGTTTTGCCAGTTTGGACAGCATAGTAAAAATCCCGAAGGCGCTGGGATCGGTCACTGTCAGACAATACCCTGGCATTGACGGTCTCTGTGTGGCCTTGACTGGTAGCAAAGCGGGGTGATTTTGCTCTATCAGGCGACGAGCTTTTTACTTCTGGCTTCACTTTAGGCCGACTATCAAACACTTCCGTCACAACAATATTAGGCAGTCGAATGGTTGTTAATTGATTCGCTGAAATACTCTTGCGGCAGTGAGAACACTGTTTTTTGCCTGCTACCCAACGGGCAATACAATCTTTATGGAAGAGTTGACCGCAACAGAGAGTGGCCGCAACATTTTCAGCCATTGCCTCCATACAAATTGGACACTCCATATGAGCCACTGCGTCATGAGCCACTGCGTCTGAAAACTCCTGAGTTGGTGGCAATGAAGCAATTTCTGATGATGTGGTTTTTTGACTGAATATCGGCTTAAGCAGCCCCAGAACCTGTCTGAGTTTGAGGTCTTTTTCAAGATAAGAAGAAACACGAGCATAATCGTATAAGTGCCTCCAGCCAAGTTCGCCAAAGAGATGTTTATCAAGCAGCTCATTGGCCACAGCATCTGATAAACCATGTAAAAGCCAGGAAAAAATAGTACCGACGCTGATACCTCGATCAACCAATATATGAAAAGGCGTAAAACCAGCAATATTGGCTTTTGACAGCATGGCTGGCGTAATGGTTTCAGCATTGCGTTCGAAGATTGCTGCAATATCTTCAGGTGAGCTGTTTCTTGCGATTTCGTGTAACTGGTTTTCACCACTGGCGACAGTGACTATGGATTTTTCTGTGAT
>NZ_JAHHPS010000229.1:0-1284 GCF_024606275.1 Endozoicomonas sp. SESOKO4
GTAATGCTCGGGATGCTGGCTTTTGTGCCTCTGTTGCTTTTTTATATCGACTGGTTGGGAGAAATCTCCCGGGAAATTTGGTACCTGTTAATTCTGAGTGGCCTGTTTCAGGCCATCTACTATCTGGGACTGGGTCAATCTTACCGTTTTGGCGATATGTCGCTGATGTATCCGGTCTCGCGCGCTCTTCCTGTTCTTCTGGTTCCACCTGTCATCGGTTTATTAGGTTGGGGAACAGAGCTCTCACCGGGAAAATGGCTGGCTTTCAGCCTCATTGTTTCAGGCTGTATCATCCTGCCACTCTGGCACTGGAGAGATATCAGGTGGTCTCACTACCTCAACTCTGCAACGGCCTTTGCAGTGATGGCTGCCCTGGGTATCACGGGATATTCTGTGGTCGACAGTCATGCTCTCATGTTAATGAGAGCGCTGTGGCCCGTTGAAGGAGTGGCCTTTAAAAGTGCTCTGCTCTATCTGATTCTTCAGGCCGTCACAACCTGCCTATGGCTGGTGCTTTTCACGTTTCCCTTTCATAAGCAGCGAATTGAAATAGTACAGTTGTTTGCATGCCATCGTGGTGCTCTGTTTTTTACAGGTGTGGCGATGTTCTCCACCTACAGCATCGTGCTCGCCGCCATGGCGTTTGCTGATAATGTCAGCCTGATTGTGGCTCTGCGCCAGACCAGCATTCCAGTGGGCGTTTTGATGGGGGTTTTTCTGCTTGGAGAGAGAGCTTCGTCACAAAAATGGTGGGGCACTGGATTAATCGTTTCCGGCTTGATTCTGGTAAGTATCTGACGATGCATAAGTAAATGAATCTGGCATGAAACCTGATTAGTAAAAAAGCCACGTATTGGCACTGGAAGCTGAAAATATCTTGTGAGACTATCAGGTGCTTGGCAATCAGGAGGAATCATGGACGACAGCCGAAAGAATGAAACCGAGACTCAAAGCAGTACACGCAGTTGTCACAATGAGGCACGGTTACTGGCTCTGAGAAAAGCTTACCTTGCAGGTGAGCTGAGAGTAGACAGTGCCAGAGTGGCAGATAAACTGCTTGCTTTCGAGAGTACACTTGAATCAGCCCTGAGACACCGGACCCATCTGAATGAAAAAAGCAGCTGACTGATTTCAACGACAGGGATTTATCTCCAGTCAGTTTGCAGAATGACTTTAATTGTTGGAAAAACACCATCCATTCGTTAGAATGCAAAGCGAGCCAGCCGCAACGATCTACGTGCTGGCTTTTCTATGCTCCCTTGGCACAGCTGGATAGCGCGGCCC
>NZ_JAHHPS010000026.1:0-1052 GCF_024606275.1 Endozoicomonas sp. SESOKO4
GGCTCACCGCTAACGATATTTCACGACAGTTGCGCAATGCTCTCTTTGGCATAACAGCCATAAAGCAGCAGGAAGGAAGAAACGAAGTCTCGGTGAAAGTCATGTTAAATGAAGCATTGAGGCAGAGTGAAGCCGATCTTCTCAATATGATGATCCGTACTGACGACGGCAGCTATATTCCTCTGACCCGTGTCGCAGCCATTGGCAAGAGTACTGCCCCATCAAGCGTAACCCGCAGAGATGGCAGCAGAACCGTTGATATTACCGCAGAAGTGAACCCGAGGGGTTCTACACCGCAGATCATCAGCTCTCTTCAAAACAATGTATTTGAGGAGCTTCAGGCTAAGTATCCGGGACTACAAATCGATCTGGGAGGAGACCAGAAACGTGCAGCAAAAAGCATGAGTGCGCTCTTGAAGTCGAGCCTGCTGGCCATGCTTTTGATCTACGCTCTGCTGGCTATACCTTTTCAGAGCTTTACCCAGCCACTACTGGTCATGGCAGCCATTCCTTTTGGGGTAGCAGGCGCTTTTTTGGGTCATATAATACTGGGCTACACCCTGAGCATGATCAGTTTTATGGGTATCATAGCGCTTTGTGGCGTTGTGGTGAACGACAGTCTAATTCTACTGACCACCTACAACGGACACAGAAAAGATGGAAAGGACTGGAGAGAAGCCATTAATCAGGCCACAACCCGACGTTTCCGTCCTATTATTCTGACGACACTGACCACCTTTGGTGGATTGGCTCCAATAATTTTCGAGACTTCCCGTCAAGCACAGATGGTCATCCCCATGGCGATCTCTCTGGGCTTTGGCATTCTCTTTGCCACCTTTATCACTCTGGCGATCATTCCCTGTCTGATCGGTGCAGGGCATGACCTCAAGAGCTGGTTTCAGGAAAGTCGAGGGAAAGAACCCGCTTTGAGCTCAACTCCCTGATACAAAAAGGCCGCTGAAAAAAGCGGCCTTTCTGGTAGGTGTTAGTTTCACTAACATCAATGTCATGAACTTTCATGCTAAAACCGACTCTAAGCCGCAGAACCAATT
>NZ_JAHHPS010000230.1:0-1984 GCF_024606275.1 Endozoicomonas sp. SESOKO4
GTTGTTGGCAATTTCATAGGCTATTTTGACCTCATAAGTGCCACGCTCAAAGGTATAAGTTTTGGTCACCTGAACATTGTCAGTGGTTCGAGTCAGTTTGACTGTCAGCTGATCCTGACCGGTTGGCAAAGTGTAGCGGCTCTCTGCTGCGCTATAGAGAGGTCTCTGATTCTGGTCGTTGGTGGGACCGTCGGTAGTAATCAGGCCGCTCTGAGCGGTATAGACACAGGTCACTTCACCTGGTGTACAGTCGGGTCTGTTGACCAGCAGCTGGAAAGGCGTGGCTTTCTCACCTTCTTCTGGCAGCCAGGCCGGGTACTTGGGCAGGCTGAGCCCAATAATGTCACCACCGGCCGGGTCGATCTGAAGGTTCAGAGTATCTGTTTTGACAGTAATCAGTTGAGCCGAGGCCTGAACCCTGGCATCCAGAATTTCCGGAGAAGAAGATGATGACGTGATAGTGGGTAAATCAGAACCACTTTGAGAAGTGGAGACATTAGCCACAACAGCGTCGCTGGCCGGCCGGGTCTGATTATAATCTTCATTCCATTGCTGAAGTGTAAATACACCAACAACGGCTATCGCACCTATCAAGAGTGTTCTTTGCAGATCCATGATGTCCGAGCCAAAGAGTCTTGGTGATGAATATGATCGTCTGATGACCGATGTTGCCTGTCCGAGGGAGCGGGCACCGGATCAAAACCTCCTGGATGCCAGGGATGGCAACGCAGCAGTCGTTTCAAGGTCAGAAAACTACCTTTCAGAAAACCATGATATTCGAGAGCTTCCTGTGAATAGCTGGAACAGCTTGGGTAAAAGCGACAATGCCTGCCCATAATGGGGCTCAGGCAGTAACGGTAGACCTTGATCAATCCCACGGCACTGCGTCTGGGCAAAAGCACTAGAAAATTCATCATGGGTCTGGTCATGTCGACTTTACTCTGTTTGTGCCGAATCGACAGGAAACATATCGGCTAATAATTTGAGTGGAGACAGTATGACTGGCTTTCTGAAGAGTGACTGGAGGTAGTAACTACCTCCACTGCCACGCAGCAGCACCATAGAGTGCCTGCTTCAGACTATGGTCCCCATTCAGGAAACCTTCTGCTCATTCCGACGTCCGGCCAGTTTAAACCATTGGTGGGTGAGCAGTTTATTGATATCGCAGCTTTCCAGCTCATCCAGACCTCTTCTGGCCAGAACAACGATATCGAGATTTCCCAGTTCGCTCTGATGAAGGCGAAAGGTTTCCCGGATATGCCGTTTGACTCGATTACGGCCGGTAGCTTTACGGATATTTTTTTTGGCAATCACCAGTCCCAGGCGGGGATGGTTAAGCTCATTCCTGCAAGCCAGTATCAGCAAATGGCGACTACTGACCTTGATATCCGTATGGTCGAAAACCTGCTTGAAATCAGCTGCTGAGCAAAGTCGCAAATTGCGACCAAAAGCGAAGCTCACCTGTCAATCCAAATCAGGCAGCCAGACGCTTGCGACCTTTGGCACGACGACGGTTGATAACCGCACGACCGTTCTTGGTAGCCATGCGAGCACGGAAACCGTGATTGCGCTTGCGCTTCAGATTGCTGGGCTGAAATGTTCTTTTCATGACGTTACTCGTTTTATCGATTTACAAAAAGACGGGCATTCTAAGTAATTGAGGGATTAGCGTCAATTTGCATTTGTCAAGAGTTTGCCACAGGGGTTGAGGGCTTAATCCTTAGAAGGCTGTCAGCTCTTTGCGGATATCAGAAGTGGCTAGTCAATAAGAGTATTTTTATAAGGGAAATTACGTTCTCTTATATATAGAGAAAAAACAGCATTCCAACGACTTAACATGCCTTTTTAAATAAAAAATATTTTTTGGCTAATTCAAGATAATGAAATACATATAGTACATATGTACTTGAGTAATGTTGTTTTGTTTTTTTTATGAATATTAAGCAGTCGTTTTTATGTGGATAAGTCTCATAAAGCCTGATAA
>NZ_JAHHPS010000231.1:0-1125 GCF_024606275.1 Endozoicomonas sp. SESOKO4
GTAAATATATTATCCTGGTGGCCAATCATTGCCCCATTCCAGGCTGGAATCTGCAAGGGTGAAATGTGTTGTTCCAGCACTTCCTGCAAGCGGAAAGAGCCATAAGGAACCTTGGCATTACAATGTGTACATTGACCAAAAATAAAGCCAGAGATTTCTTTTAAAATACCGGCAGTTTGTAATTGGGTTAACATGCGATCAATTTGATAAACATCTTCACCTGTGTCCTCCAAAAACAGAATTTTATTTTTAAAACTGGGTAAATAGGTGCTTCCCAGCATGGAAACTAACACGGATAAGTTGCCCCCCAGAATTTCCCCTGTGGCAATGCCAGGGTGAATAGTTTGAATTCGCGCAATAGTCCGGGTTAAATCATCGCTTTTGATGATCGGGTTACCCATAGTAATGGCATTACCTTGAAAGAGAATTTTCTCCAAATAATTGACGGTGTATTGCGTCCAGGGAAAAGCCGCAGCCATCGGGCCATGAAACGTTATTAAGCCAGTTTTCTGGTAGATGGCTAACAGCAAGGTGGTAATGTCACTAAAACCCATAAAAATCTTGGGATTCTTTTTGATTAAAGGAAAGTCGAGATACTCCAGTGTTCTGGCCGACCCCCAGCCACCACGTAACTCAATAATGGCTTTAACTTCCGGGTTGGCAAACATGTCATTAATATCAGCAGCACGTGCCTGATCAGTACCCGCAAAATATCCGCTCTGTTGAAAAATCGTTTTACCATAGATAACGTTCAATCCCAATGCCTGAAGTCGCTCTGTTGCAAATTGCACATCCTGAGCGTCATTAACACGAAAGCCACTGGAAATGAAGGCAACGGTATCGCCTTTATTCAGAGGGGGCGGTTTAATAGTTGGTAATGCCAATACAGGGCTGGTAATAAGCCAGCATACAATAATAAATAATAATTTTTTCATAGTTTACTCCAGCAGGAGGTCTTGTTTTCCGAGTCTTCCCCTCACTTATTTTTGAATTTCTCACCTTTCCAGCAGGTTTTATCAAAGGTTATGTCGTCTTTGGAGGGGCGCTAACCAGGTTCTTTCATTACTTGTATGAGCTTGCTTTTAGCCATGAAACACCTCTTACAGGCTGAAAGCCGCTGTCGCT
>NZ_JAHHPS010000232.1:0-2190 GCF_024606275.1 Endozoicomonas sp. SESOKO4
TTGCCAGCCCTTCCAGCCTCCACGAGGCTGGAATTCTCAGCATGAACATGCGCAACCTGGATTATGTTATTAAATACAATCCCCGCAAACTGCTCCCCCAGGTGGACGATAAACTCACCACCAAAAGGATGGCAGAAAAAGCCAATGTAGACGTCCCCAAACTGCTGGGTATTGTGGAATACCAGCACGATATTAAAAATCTGAGCATCCTGCTTGAAGAACACAACAGTTTCGTGATCAAGCCAGCCCAGGGCAGTGGCGGCAAGGGCATCCTGGTCATCGTGGGTCGCGATGGTGCGAGGTATGTAAAAGCCAGTGGCGACACCCTGGAATTTGAAGACATCAACCGCCATGTTTCCAATATTCTGGGCGGCCTTTACAGCCTTGGTGGTAAAAGTGATGTAGCCATGATTGAGAGCCTGATTGTGGCAGATCCGGTATTCAATGACTACAGCTTTGAAGGCGTACCGGACATCCGTATGATTGTTTTCCGGGGCTTTCCCGTCATGGGTATGTTGCGTCTGGCCACCCGGGCTTCCGATGGCAAGGCCAACCTGCACCAGGGAGCCGTTGGAGTGGGTCTGGACATAGCTTCCGGCAAAAGCTTGAGAGCCGTTCAGTTTGATCTGCTGATTAATCAGCATCCTGACACGGGTCACAGCTTTGAAAAACTGGAAGTACCTCACTGGGACAAACTGCTCAAGCTGACTTCAGCCTGTTATGACATGACTGGATTGGGATATCTGGGCGTGGACATTGTTCTGGATGAAAGGGATGGTCCACTAATCCTTGAACTCAATGCCCGTCCCGGTCTGGCCATCCAGATCGCCAATGACCGTGGCATCCAGCCCCGCCTGGAGCTGATAGAGTCTCTGCCCAACTGGAATATGCCTATTAAAGAGAAAGTCGCCTTCTCTAAAGAGCACTTTGCCATGTAATCTCCACTACATCAGGGCTCAGCGCCCTGATGTACGCTTCTCAAACCATTCATCAAAAACATCACTGATAAGTTAACTGAGTGATAAGACCGCCTTCCCTCCTTGGCCTGAAGACCTTGTCTGTGTCACAATCGTTTAAAGAGTGAATGGATTTAAGAATCAACCCTAATAAAAATGAAAAGCTGTCACTTCGTCATGGAGGACTGCCTGAATTGCAGGTTCTAATGATCTACTCATTCTGTTCGCAAAGAACAGTCATCTCCATCAGGACTTTACTGGTCATTCTGCTGACCTTTGTTGTCAGTCAGACTGCCCGGGCGACTGTTGTTGCAGAATCTTCAGAGGCTGGACCGGTTAAACTGGCCGGCTTCCTGACCCCGGTTTCAGCACCGAAAGCAATTCTGACTGGTAAACACCCCGAAACCAGTGATCGCTGGTACAAGCTCCGCCTGAACCTGAACCACTCTCTTAATTCTGACTGGTTGCTGGTATTCAGAAGAACCCCTCACAAAAAACTCGATGTGTTCACACCTTCCGAAAAAGGTTATCGAATGACTTCATTGGGCATTAGCGGTCATAACCGCAATTCAGACCCCAGAGTTCTGAAACTTATTCTGCCTGATAACAAGATTCACGATATTTATTTACGGGTAGACAACGCAGAGCCTAACAGATTGAATCCCAGCCTCTGGCCACAGTCACTCTATATGCTGGATGAGTACAAGAACCAAGCCTTTTCAGCTTCATTACTGGCACTGCTTCTGCTTTTTCTCATCGTTACAGCGGCCGCGATGATCTACACCCGACACCCATCATACCTGTTGCTTGCTGCACATCTGCTGGCTACCACTTCACTGGTTGTATTATACCAAGGCAACATTTTCTGGATAATCAAAGGAGTCGGGAATCCCGGATTCTGGGTACTGACCGTGGCAGTCATCAGCCTTGCTTCGGCTCTGGGCTGCTACAAAAATCTTGGCTTGCTGGCGCTCTTCACTCCCAAGGCAGACAGACTGATACTCTGGCTTTGCTGCCTGTCGGTCGGATTCACTCTCAGCTTCTTCGTCACACAACAAATCTTGTTACTCAATGGGGCATTTTTATTGATCGCTCTGGCCGCAGTCCTCCTCACTGCCAGCCTGCTGACCATTTTTTCTCAGGGTGTAAGACCTGCCAAACTGGCTTTACCGGTCACGACCACACTGTTCCTTGCCTTATTCAGCAGCTGGGTCTCAAAGGACTGGCCCAGAGT
>NZ_JAHHPS010000233.1:0-2778 GCF_024606275.1 Endozoicomonas sp. SESOKO4
GTTTCTGGCAATCAACTACAAGGGCATGGCTATCCCGATTTTATGGACACTCCTGCCCAAAATACAGAAACTGGATCAAAAAAGGCAGGCTTAAATACGTCAGAAACAAGGGAAGCCTTCGTCTGACTCTACTGTCTCCGGTGCAATTCCAGAGCGTGGTTCATCAGCTCGAAGGTTTCGGTATGATAGCCACCGCTACATCCCTTGTCAATTGTAAAACTGAAGGGGTGGTCACTGAAAACAACTCCGACACAGGAAAAAAACCGCTACTCACTGAACGACGACACCGACAAACACAACTACCTGATTGAATCCAGCGACGGGTTTAGCTTGCAACGTCAGGGTAATGTATGGTCAGACGGCCAGCGCACCTATGACGCCGACAAGGACAGCTGGCCCCGTGATGACTATGGCGATACCCTGACCGGAATGCTGAAGCCAAAACGAGTCAACCGGTAACGATTACGCTGCGCTCTGACCGCCGTCGACGTGGCCACCCGATATGGCGTAGGTGCTGCACCCCATACGGCAGTGCGAATTCGTGATTTGCCTATGCCCGGTTCCTTCGTCAGTGATGGCGTCGATGCCACCCGCTACATTACGGAAATGTACGAGATGCAATCGAGCTGAACGATCTGGCCGCTACCATCATCCGTTACCGGGACAGTGGTCAGGAAGATCAGGCCAGAAAGCTGGAGAAAACCAACCGCAACAAACTGGCGTCCGCAAAGACCTGAATCGCTATGCCCGCAAAATCAGCACACTCAGGAAAGACATGCGCAAGATCATGGACAACCGCTTTATGAGTGCTAAGGTGAAACGGCAGAAGATCGACCGGCTGAACCGGGAAATCAGCAAGCTGTCTGCTGACGCGGTTGGGAAGTATGGGAAATAGTTCTAATATATACCTGCTATACTAACCAAAATACTCAATAAGTAGGTATTGATATGAGCAAAAGTAAAACCACAGTGACCATAGATGACGAGCTGTTAGAGCAGGCTCGTGAGTTGAACATTAATATTTCTTCTGCCGCCGAACAAGGCGTTAAGGCTGAAGTCAGGAGTTTGGAGGAAGAACGTTTGAAGAAACTTTACAAGGAAGCCGCTGAAGAACTGGACCAGTTTGTAGAAAAACATGGCTTATTCAGCGACGGCATGAGGTTGTTTTAATGGCTCAGTTTGATGTTTTCAGAAATACAGGTGACAGTGCAGAGCACTATCCATACATCGTTGTTCTTCAATCAGACTTGATTCCGTCTAAAAAAAGTCAAGTCGTGGCACCGTTGAGTCATTCCAGCCAATTCGAAAAAATGCTGAAAGTGTGTCCATTGGTCGAACTTGAAAGTGAACAATGGATGTTGATTATCCCACATCTTACCAGTATTCCTTCGTCTTATCTTGTTGAGAAAGTAGCCAATATAGAATCAGACCGAGGTGATATATTGATGGCTCTGGACCGCCTGTTCACAGGCATCGGCTAACACTCACAGCAGAAACTGGGGATAGAAATAATCTATTCCCATAAGCACCATGTATAAGGCTGACGTGATCAGTAGCAAGCCGCAGAGTGTTTTAATTTCAATAGTCTTGTTCTTCCACCAGTCCCATACTTGTAGCCAATTCTCCGAATTCTACACGGCCCACCTTCAGCCATTGAAATGCCACCGTGAAGGACTTTGGACCGTTAATGTATCAGGTTAGGTAACTGGCGCATTGTGTTTGAATTTAAAAACGGAGATACCTACATCGTGAACTACGAGGATTACCACTGATGGCTACACAACAATTTGATCCACCTCACCCAGGAGCATTGATCAACCGCACCTACATTGAGCCATTCACCTCAATGACCGCAAACAGAATTGCCGACCAGCTGGGCGTGGCCAGAAGTACTTTCAATCGTTTGCTGAATGAAAAAGCAGGCGTTTCACCGGAAATGGCCATTCGACCGTCGGAAGTACTGGGTGGTTCTGCTGAAAGCTGGATGACACTTCAGGAGAGTTGTGGAAAGCCAGGCAAGTGGTCGATACAGCAAACCTGGAACGCATTGATCTTAATCAGGTGGCGTAGCGACCGGTTCTTCGTGTTACCCAGTTATAGTGCTAGAAACCGGTCGTATAATGCCTGTGCATCTACGCTCACGGTAGAGTCATAGAAAGTATCTGAATTGTCTTCATAAAAGGCTATGGTTTTAGACATATAGAGGCATAACTACTAAAAAATCGATAGGTTTGATGATGACACTAAGGGAAGAGGTTGGACAATAGAAAGTCCAAAGAATAACGATATTATTCCTAACACTTGGGATAGTTAAAATGTAAAGCCACCAGAAACCATCAGCGACAACTTTCCTGACACAGTGGGCGATTGATCAATCAGCAATCCATCTACAGAGGAATTTCCCCAATCAGCTGACCGGGTCTTGTCAGAAAATGAGGGAACCGCTGATGGAGGGCATTAACAAGCTCAGTCAGCCTGCAAAGAATCTATGGTCCGATTTAGGCAAAAGCTGGGACAAGCTCACTGAAAAGCTCTGGCCGACACCCGCTGAAGTACATGCTCAGACTGCCACTGCCAAGCCCATTGCCGGAGAACTGTCGCAGGAAGCTCAGAAGACTATGCTCGGAAATATGCAGCAACAATCGATGCGAAAGATGGCAGAAGTCGTCCATAAAAATCTGGGCGAGGATGCCACCAATCTGCTGTTCCGAACAGTTGGTGATAACCTGGCTTCTCAGGGCGGTCAGCTGAGCCAACAAACCCTGATTATGAACCCGG
>NZ_JAHHPS010000234.1:0-2636 GCF_024606275.1 Endozoicomonas sp. SESOKO4
TGTGACTTGACCGTGGTCGGTGAAGATGGCCAGCCGAAGCCATGCGGAAAGGTCTGGAAGAATACTCAAGCCCTTAAGGATCACAAAAGAAGAGGCCACTCCAAACAATCAACCTGTGACGTGACTGTCGTTCGGAAGGATGGCCAGCCGCGGCCATGCGGAAAAGTCTGCAAGAATGCTCGAGTCCTGTCATATCACAAAAGAATGCATCGAAAACGCAAGTCTCCTGTTGTGGACCAGAACGATTACCTCAGTCCTTGATCTGACAACCGCCGTTTCATAAGGTTTTCTTGATCTATCCTTGCTCTGTAAAAGCCAGAATGCAGGGATAGAATTATTAAACACTCACTCTTTGCGGCACTACGTTTGCTGTTACTGACGTTGTCTGTCGCCTGTCAGGCCGAACCGTTGACAGAACGTTTTATTGTCGACACCAAAGACACTCATCTATGCTCTAACCCTTATTCATGGGCATCTTTAGAAGTGTTTGCCGCTGTCTGTTCGCTTTTAAAAAACTATTGGAACCCCCATTCACCGTCGTTTAACTGGATGGAACTACGGGGGGCGAGTCAGGATCACCCGTTTGCGATCACTACTATGATGCCTGGTTCTGGAAACAACCAACAACCCAGCCTGCCATCAGAATCATCCGGGCAGGAAGCCCGGGAGGCCCTCCCCCAACCTATAGGCTTTTTCACTAGCCGACTGTATTCTGACTCTGGTGGGGATGGCGGAGGCCCTGAACAACATCCACATACTTTAGGTTTAAATTGTTTCGTCCATCCCTGTCATGGCACTTGTCAATTCCGGCAGTCTTCCGATTTATCCGAAAGCAGAGCGCCGGATTGTGAAGAAAGTTCGACAGATCACACATTAGCATCACCCGGGCAAAGCTCATGCCCTCATTTGGCCGATAGATACTGCTCTATTTGCAACCCTGTTAACGGGGTTGCCTCAGACGGGATCGGCATAGACTCAGTGGTTGCAGGGACAATCGATAAAAAAGTCCCCGCCAGGAAAGCCATTTGCAACTTGATCATATTCGGGGAGGATGGCCGACTGCTGCAATGCGGGAAGGTCTTCAAGACTGCGAAATCATTTTCGGTTCACAAAAGCAACTACCACACCGGGCAAAAAACCTGTGACCTGACTGTGGTCGCAGAGGATGGTCAACTGCAGCCGTGCGGGACGCTCTGCAAGAATGCTAACGCCCTGTCGTACCACAAAAGCAGAGACCACACGAGTCAACAAACCTGTGATGTGCCCGTGATCGGCAGCGATGGTCTGCAACGGCCCTGCGGGAAGACCTGCAGAAATGCCGTAGCTTTGTACGTTCACAGAAGCGGACAACACACCGGGAAAAAGACCTGTGACTTGACAGTAATCGTGGAGGATGGCCAGCCGCGGCCATGCGGAAAGGTCTGCAGAAATGCCGCAGCTCTGTACATTCACAAAAGCGGACAGCACACCGGGCAAAAAGCCTGTAATGTAGCCGTAATCGGTGAGGATGATCAGTCTCGGCCATGCGGAAGGGTCTGCAAGAATTTTCAAACCCTGTTGAATCACAGAAAAAGAGACCACGGCAGGCGGCAAACCTGTAATGTGTCCGTGACCGGTAAAGATGGTCTGCAACGGCCCTGCGGAAGGGTCTTCAAGACTGCCAACAGCTTGTCGGCTCACAAAAGTGGGTACCACAGCGTGCAACAAACCTGTGACATGACCATGACCGGGGAGGATGGTCAGTCGCGGCCATGCGGAAAGATCTGCAAGAATCTTCAAACCCTGTCGAATCATAAAATCAGAGACCACACCGGGCAACAAATCTGTGACGTGACCGTGGTTGGGGAGGATGGCCAGCCGAAGCCATGCGAAGAAGTCTGCAAGAATGCTAAAGCCCTTTCGTATCACAAAAGAAGAAACCACACCGGGGAACGAACCTGTGACGTGAACGTGATTGGGGAGGATGGTCAGTCGCGGCCGTGCGGGACGGTCTGTAAGAATGCTCACGCCCTGTCGAATCACAAAACCGGATACCACAGCAAACAAAAAAACTGTGACGTGACCGTGGTTCGCAAGGATGGCCAGCCGCAGCCATGCGGGAAAGCCTGCAAGAATACTAAAGCCCTTTTGAATCACAAAAGAATGCATCTAAAACGCAAGTCTCCTGTTGTGGATCTGAACGATGACCTCAGTCCCTGATCTGACAACCGCCGTTTCATGCTGTTTTCTTGATCTATCTTTGCTCTGAACAAATCAGCATGCAGGGATAGAATTATTCAATACTCAATCTTTGTGGCACCGCGGTTGCTGTTACTGACGTTGTCTTTCGTCTGCCAGACCGAACCGTTAACAGAACGTTTTATTGTCAACACCAAAGACACTCCAATATGCTCCAACCCTCATTCAGAGATATCTGTAAAAGTGGTTGCTGTTGTCGGCTTGCTCTTAAAAAGCTATTGGAACTCCGATTCACCGTCGTTTAACTCGGTGGAACTCCCGGGAGCGAGTCAGGATCACCCGTTTACGATCACTACTATGATGCCTGGCTCTGGACACAACCAACAACCCGGCCCGCCATCAGAATCATCCGGGCAGGAAGCCCCGGAGGCCCTCCCCCAACCTATAGGCTTTTTCAC
>NZ_JAHHPS010000235.1:0-1613 GCF_024606275.1 Endozoicomonas sp. SESOKO4
AGGAACTGTAGATTCTTAACTTGTTCTGCGAAAAGAGGCTCATAGATATCAAAAGGCAGAGTGGGTGACTGAGAGACTTCGGTCACAATCCGTTCAACGAGATCAGGTCTTTTCAGCTTTGAGGAAATGTCACTGACTGAGCTGAACCACTTTAAAAGCTCCGCTTTGGTGCCAAGCTTCACCATTTCTGAGACGTCAGTATCAGTATTGATGGCCATTAACCCCAGTTTCTCAAGTTCACGGGCCGCCGGGGTTATGTCCAATATCTCCGGATATTTCAATGTGTCTGAACGAAACAAAGGTCCCTTTCTGCAAATCAGACGGACGTAGAGACGCCGGGCAGGTTCAGAGGCATTACGGAAGTGGTTGATAAAAGTGCTCTCATCATCCACCAAAAGGTCTTCATATTGATAAGTAACGAAATCCAGCAGCGACTGAAAGTTGATCAAATAATAGTCTTCCCGTATCTCAATCACTTCAGTCATCGCCAAGCTGCCAATCAATGGGTTAAAACGCTAAGATTAACTAATTTGTTCGTTTGGAAAACCGTTATGAGTGATGATGATCTGGTCACCGAGGCCCATTTGCTGGAAATCGTTGAAAATCAGGTGACTGAGAATAACCCCACAAGAGTCAAGGAGACGCTACTCAGGCTGACTATGACGGGTATGGAGAGACAGGAAGCCATGGACTACATCGCCTGCGCGCTCTCTGTTGAAATTATCGATGTCATTCAAAATAATGCATCGTTTAATCTGAGGAGATATGAGCAGAATCTCGACAAACTGCCTGAGACTCCCTGGATGACAGCTTAAGCCGCTGCGCATCTATGAAGGGGGCACTAAACTCTGGGTCGGCGGGATTTCAACAAACGGATGTCTTTGACGCTGCGATTCTTAAAGAGCAGGGATGGAATCGTGACACCGACGGCCAGGGATAAAAGAATAAATATCGTATTCAGCCCATCACTGATGGTCTGCATTAAAAGATCGCTTGAGAACGTGGCGGTCTGACTCATTTCTATGAGCCCCATCATACTTCTGTAGGCGTAGACACCCGGCACCATCGGAATAACGGCAGGTGCCATGAACACAGTTGTGGGCGTGTGCACCCAATGTGCTAACTGAATAGACAGCAGCCCGATGGTGCACGACGCCAGCAGTGTGGATGTCAGCATATCGAGACCAAAATGCAGAGCTATGCCTCTCAGTCCGTATCCCAGGGCGGCCAGAAAAGCCGAAGCCCAGAATGCCCGGAGGGGCGAAGTGAACAGTGTGGCAAAGCCCATTGCAGCCAGAGCAGCCCAAACACACTTTTCTAACAGCAATCCGCTCATAGTTGATGAACCCCCAACAGTGCGGAGCTGATGACGATACCCATGGCAATAGCCAATGCGATAACGATGCCATGGGTGACTCGTGCTTGTCCGACAATGATATGACCATGCAGAAGATCAATAACACCGTTGATCAGGGGCACGCCCGGAATCAAAAAAAGAACGGAAGTGGCCACGGCTATTTCCCGCGAATGTCCCCAGTGAAACACCAGCCCCAGTCCACTGAGAGTACTGGCGACAAAAGCAGCAGAGGCGATGCTCAGGGCAAGGTTATAAC
>NZ_JAHHPS010000236.1:0-1209 GCF_024606275.1 Endozoicomonas sp. SESOKO4
AAAAGAGTCCACACCGGGCCACAAACCTGTGACGGAATAGTGGTCAGTGAGGATGATTCTATCGTTGTTTGATGTGTTTCTGAAGTCTCAAACAGGGAGGTTAACTGGCCGAGCGTATCGCAAATTCCGACTTCTTCGGGAAGACTTTGTGGAAGGATTAGCTCATTGATGGTCGAAACACCAACGGCGTTGGAGAGAAAATTCACATTATAATTGAGTTGGTCGGCAGCATCAGTTGTATAGTCAGCGTCAGCATTCATTGGGTATGTAATGTATACAGGATCAAAATGACCCATGCATCTAAAGCAGTGTCCATTGACCAAATGGGGACATGAGCTTTTTCCGGAGTCTAACGGCCGCTCAGAGGGCTCTCTGCTATCTGATGATGGGCGGAATTGACAAACGCCACGACAGGGATGGATGAAACAATCTAAACCCAAAGTATGCAGGTGTTGTTGGGGATTCCCGTTACCGCTTCCAGAGCCAGAATACAGACGGCTAACGAAAGAGTCTGCAGGATCGGCCGCGGCTTCCGTGGCATGCTGACCTGATGATTTTGATGGTTGGTATGATTGTTGACTATGTCCTGAGCCAAGAACCATAGTGATGGTTGCAAACGGGTCATCCTGACTGGCTTCTTGTTGTTCGATCAGATCAAACGACGATGATTTTATGTTTAAGTGGCTTTTTAAAAGCCAGATGATATCGACAAGCACTTCCAATGGTAACCATGAATAAGCGGCGGCACCCGGAGGAGCGTCTTTGATAGTCAGGGTCAGCAGGCCAGTGGCGTAAACCGATTGCCAGGAAATCGCTTCAATAATGGTCGTTTCTACTCCGTGGCCCCAAGATCTGCGGGGTTTGTCATCAGGCGATGAATCTGGTCCTGCATAGTCTTTTGTGTTGGTAGTGTCTGAAGGGTTTCCAACACGCTTTACAAAAAAGCTCTGGTTTGGAAATATTCTAGTTTGTTCAAGCTCGACAATATAATGTCCTGTCAACGGTTCGGTCTGACAGGCGACAGGACATGTCAGCAAAAGCAGTGCCGCAAAGAGTGAATGTTTAATAATTATAGCCGCGCGTTCCAGTTGATAGAGACGAAGGATAGATCAAGAAAATAAGTGTGTTTCTCTGTCAAAGATTTTCTGTTAAAAACTAGCAGCCTGTCGGACTTAAGCGTCCGTAGCGAGGATTGCAAGAAATTGAGGA
>NZ_JAHHPS010000237.1:0-2137 GCF_024606275.1 Endozoicomonas sp. SESOKO4
TTCTCCTCAGAAGCAGAAATTTTTATCCTCAATTTCTTGCAATCCTCGCTACGGACGCTTAAGTCCGACAGGCTGCTAGCCCTTCTTAAGGATCGATCATCAAGTATCGATTTTACTAAAAGCGTGTAGCGTTCACCATGCGGCTGCAGTAAAGAGGTACAATGAAATCAGAAAAGCGAATGCTGGCGAATTGGGGGGAGGGCTTGCCTCACTGGCAAGATACTCGAGGTTGTTCGCACTTGCTATATTCACGGTCAGGGACGACTTCCATACCAGAGAGCTTCCTTCCTCGGGAAATGCTTCAAAGATATAAACATCACCATTATTATATCTTGGTCGCAGAATAACCAAATGCTGATCCCCACTCTGACATAGCCAGCTATTGATGATTTCACCTTCATCGCCCAACTGGTTAATAACACTGTTAGTCTCGCAAAGTGCAACAATGGGAAACGCTGATTCCTTGTTAATTTGCAGATTCTGATTCTCGTTATGGCGAACATTCCAGACGAGTTGAAAGGGTTGTTTAATTGAATCACTAAAATCTGTTGGGGCAGTTGTTGGATAAGTTGTTATCACAGGGTAAGTCGTTGTCTCAGTGTCATTCCCTGTCTCAGAATAAGCCGTTGTTTCAGAATAAGCCGTTGTTTCAGGATAAGTCGTTGTTTCAGATTCTTTAATGGGTTCGACATACACCATAAGTCGCATGTTATGGGATCGGCAATGACCGCCTTCACGGTTATCGAGTGAAGATTTAGTACCATTTGCTGTGGATATAAAATAGTAGGAATGACCTGGCAAATAGACTCTCGAATCGACAGCACCGTATTCAGTAAATAGTACCCTGTGGAAACGAATAAGAGCAGGTGTATCGCATTTTCTCAAAAGCAAACTTGAAGACTTGGTGATATTTACTTTACATTGTTCATAGTCGGCTTTATCGACTTGCCAAAGGTTATCATACATTTCGTCAGGATTTTTAAAGTGCTCGCTGGGCTTTAGATAAATGGCAACATTACCACAAACAAAATATGTCACTGATCGAGGCAGTACGGATAAGCTTTCATTCACATTTTTTGAAAATGCATCAATAGTCCACATGATTGAAGGGTTGTGGCCTGCTTGAGCTTTAGCCAGATGGAGTAGCAAGACGAGACCGACTAAGTTGACTTTCATACATTTTCTCCACGACACATAGAAAGATATATGGAACATAAGAGCCACCTGAGCATTTTTTTAAACACCCGACTCTATAGCATCACATTGGCTTGTGTGCCACGGTAAAATAGCAGACTTTCAGAGCACTAAAGATTCGGTTAAGTCGTGAACTTTTAGTGAAAAGACAAAAGACATGGGTAGGCAGGAATTTCTGCTATTTTAGTTTCTGAGCTGTAATGGAGAAAAAATATGAAGCCTGTTTTATTTGGACTCGCACTGTTATTCCATCTTTTGCCAGTGTGTTATGCGATTGATGAATACGAAAGCATTTTTTGGGATCCGGATTTGTTTTCGCATGAGGTGAATACAACCCTGTATGTAAGGCTAAATGCAAAGATAAATGTTATCTGTCCGAGCATTGACATTGTTGTAAAGCATCGGGGCAAAGATCGACAAGTCTCTACAACGTACGAAAATGTATGGTTGGCCTTCAATAAAACGAGCTATGATAATTGTCGGATAGATAAAAAGTATGATCCTAAAGCAGTCCTTTACCTATGCCCTGATCCTACAAAATTGAATAAAATTCCACTGATCTTTCGTAGTCGTTCTAGCGCACCTCCTAGCACTCCGACTTTATTTGAAGGGGGAAAAGATTACTATTTGATATCCACATCTGATGGCACTGAGTCTTCAATCCACCGTAGTGAAGGTGGGCGTTGCCATACACGTAATATGCGTGTCAGGATTCATGTCTGTGAAGCAAAAATGTCTGATAGCCTTGATCCCAACTGCCGTAGAATACTTGATCCCAAATCAAATATTTGTCCTGCAACCGATCCTGTTGCTGAACCTTATCATTTAACGACTCATGCTCCCGTGACGACTCTTGCTCCTGTAACGACTCCTGCTCCTACCAATATTTCCGAAAAACAATCAAAAACCCCCTGTTAATGAATGAAACTGACAGGCGGCGGCA
>NZ_JAHHPS010000238.1:0-1540 GCF_024606275.1 Endozoicomonas sp. SESOKO4
TTTGCGTCTGGCATTACAGCTGTTGGCATCGGCTGATCTTCGGCGCCTGTTGCAAGGTCCCGGTAGCTGCTCTGTGAGAAGCCGGATGTTGGCAAAATCATTTCTGTATTCTGCGTTAAGAGTGGCGGCCCCTTCCGGCGTTGAAAGATCAAGCGTGCGAATATCGTATGACCTTGCCTGTATCCGTCTTTTAAGGGTCTCGAAGGCTCTGGCTTTTTCTTCTTCACTCTGGAAAAGGTCCATTAGTTGCTGAAGCTGAGAGATCTGGCCTAACCAGCAGAAACGATGTTCATAGTGCGCAAGCCATTGACTGTAAGAGGTAGATTGCATCACCAGGTCGAGGGAGTCTGATAAGTGAATAGCTTCTGCTCTATCTGGATTGACAAAAGTGACTTTTTCAGTCCCGGGGGTTTCTAGTAATCCATGAAAGATCGCTTGTTGGAAATTAGAGTATAAGGAATACTCTTGAGCATTTTTTCTGATATCGCCGGTAGGTCGATCGGGTATGATACCGGGCAAATTATCTCCATTTGCAGCTCTGCCCGGATTACCTTCGGGTCTGGCATCGACAGACTTATCTTCGGCTTCGTCTCTGAGCAAATACTCTTCGATTATGCCTGCGAGTAACTGATCTTTGAGTTGGGGATCAATAGAATTGTCTTCGATTATGTTTTTGATCCAATCCTCTTTTTTGTCGGATCCGCTACCGGCAATCTTCTCTTGTAATATGGCTTTGATCGGATCGTCTTCGGAGCTGGCATCGTTAGATTGACCTTCAGTCCCGTTATCGCTGTGATGACTTTCAGGTAAGGCATGGGTAAATACATTTTTAGGCTCAAGGGAGGCTAACCCGAACCTCGTTCTGTATTCAACAGTGGTCCCGTCAGGCAGCAGGGTAAAAACAACACGGTTTGGTTCAGGGTAGGGCGCATTGCTGGAGGTTGATGGTATGTCAGGATCATCGGCTGAATGAGGCGTGCGAACTGCAACGGCAGCATTTGCAAAGATACCTTTTTTGGCCAACTCCCTCAAAACTTCAGGTACAGCATAACCTTTATGGTTAACATTCAGTACACCCAGTACACCCGAAGAACCAAAAATGCCTTGTGCAGAGTTATCAAAAGAGAATGCTATGGTTTGTACGGTGGTATTGCTGGGAATTGCCATACTTAAAACCAATGTTAGCTTTTTTATTAAGTTCTGAGTGTCGGAAAAAAAACGAGTAGCGCGTCTGATATCAGAGAAATAAACCTCTCCGGTAATGATGACTTTAGTGTCTTCACCAATGTTTGTGAACGGTATTCCTTTTACTATTTCGAGTTTAAGTGTTTTTCCTTGCGGCATATTAATTTCAACAACATTGTACAAAACGCTTTTTTCAGTTCTGTACTCATGATAAAGATTAATAGACTCTGTTAAAGATCTTTCTTTATCGTACAGACTGTCAAATAGATTAATTATTATTAATTTGTCGTATGGTCTCTCACGCACTATTAGTGAAGGGTTGAAACTAAGAACATAAGATCTTCTGTTGTAGAAG
>NZ_JAHHPS010000239.1:0-1418 GCF_024606275.1 Endozoicomonas sp. SESOKO4
TTTGCGTCTGGCATTACAGCTGTTGGCATCGGCTGATCTTCGGCGCCTGTTGCAATAACCCGGTGGCTGGGCTGTGAGAAGATCGACGTTGTCGAAATCATTTTTGAATTCTGCGTTAAGCTCGGCAGCACCCTCTGCCGTTGTGGGATCGACATTGTAAATATAGTATGACCTTGCCTCTATTCGTCTTTTGAGGTTTTCGAAGGCCCTGGCCTTTGCTTCTTCAGTCTGGAAGTTGTGCATTTCCCGCTCAAGCTGGTTGGCCAGGTTGAACGCAGTGAAACGACTGGCATAGCGAGCAAGCCAATCAGTGTACGAGGAAGATTCCAGCGCCAGGCGGAGTGTGTCTTTCAAGCGATTAGTTTCTCTTTCATCCGGATGGACGAAAGCAACATTTTCAGTCGCCGGTTGCTCCACTAATCCGTAAAAGATCGCGGCTTGGAAGTCGTTGCTTAATGTGAATTTTTGAGCATCTTTTCTCTGATCGGGATGGGCAAGCCGATAGTCAACTATGTTATCGAGCAGTCTACCTTCCTGTGCGGCAAAGGTAGACCTGTCAGTTATGCCTCCGAACAAATCATCTTCAATGATACGCTGTCTTTCGACAAGGTTTTCGAGAACAGCCTTTTGGATTTCGGGACTGACCGAGCCCTGCGGATCCTCAACGATTATGGATTCGAACAACTGATCTGTGAATGTGGATTCGCGAATATCAATTTTGGGTCTGGCATAAAACTCATTTTCAGGGTCAAGGGAATCCAACCCGAACTTGGCTGTGTATGCAACGGTGTTGTCGTTATTCAGGGTAAAAACGATACGGTTTAATTCAGGATTGAGCGTATCTCCCGAGGTTGACGGTCTGGCAGGATCATCACCGGTAGTTTGCCGAGGAACGCCTGCTGATAAGTACCCTCGAACTGCAACAGCTGAATTTGCACGGATACCTTTTTTGGCCAACTCCCTCAGAACTTCAGGTACAATATAATCTTTCTGGCTAGCATCCAATACACCCGCATAATCCGGGATGTTTTGTGCGGAGTTATCAAAAGAGAACGCTATGCTTTGCAAGTTGGTATCCTTGGGTATCGTCAGGCTTAAAACTGATGATAGCTTTCTCACTAAGGATCGGGAGTAGACAGGATAAATGTCATTCGACTTGATATCAGAGAAATCAATACTCCCGGTAATGAAGACTTTAGTGTCTTCGCCGATATTTCTGAATGGTTTTCCTGAAATTACTTCAAGTCTTAGAGTTTCCTTTGTATGATCATTAAAAACGTTATACAAAACGTTTGTATCATCATTAACAATGTTATACAAAACGCTTCTGCCATCTTGAGTGCGGTACTTGTTATAATGTTCATAACACTTTCTCAAAGACTCTACCATATTGTCCCGAATCTTAGGAACATTAATTA
>NZ_JAHHPS010000240.1:0-2105 GCF_024606275.1 Endozoicomonas sp. SESOKO4
TTGAAGTCATTTACGGATGATGAGGAGTTACTCGACTCACTCACCAATCGGCTGCTATTGGAACTGAAGATGGCTGAATTGACCCGATCGTCATGGGTAATGATGGCTTTTGTCACTGGATGAATAATTTTTCGCAAGATATTTATATACGGTGAATCATCAGGTGTCTGGCTATTGTGCCAGCATAGTTGGACAAAATGGTACAGGGCTTCATGACTTGTTTCTGCTTTATCCCATTCGTTAATGGCTCTATCTGCACTCACTAAAGAATGACAACCGTTGTATTGACTCAATAGCTTATCAAAGTCGTTAAGTTTTTTTCTTATGACACCTAACTCGCCTCGACATGTAGGACAAGTTTTAACTTTTCGGGCTGACAGACCGATTTGAAGCCACTTGTTTAAACAATGCTCGTGAAAAAGGTGTTCACAGGGCGTTTTCACTATGTTTGCCGTGTGTGGAAAGCTCTCATGACATACTGCGCAATTTTCATCAGGAATCTGTGTGTTTTCCACTTTAAATGCATTATCTCTGAAAGCACTGATATTCATTGCTGTCTTGCCAGACACAACGGCGGAACTACTATTGCTGACACAGGAGGGTGCCTTCTCCATTCGAGTTCGCTTAGGTGGTGGCGAGTATGAACCTTCGGTGCCGAAGTAATTATTGATTCTATCCATCCTTCGTTCTCCGAAAGTGAGTATTTATCCTCGATTAGCAAGTACATTCATAAAAGATACAGTAAGTTAGAATGGGTTATGGAACGAAAGTTCATAACTTGTTGTTAAGTGAAACTGACAAACTGTCCTGCTATCAAAGTGTCATTCAGCGCACGCAGAATCGCGTCACTTAGTGACAGCAGTCAATAAATCACTCCTGCGAAGTTCAGTGATCATCACCGTACGGTCACTGGCGGTGACCACATGGCTGCCATCGGAGCTAAAGCTGGCTGATCGAACCGTGTCGATGTGGTAAATGCGAGCTTTTTCTAACCATGACCCATCGGACTTCTGACCAATGATTTTCGCCGTACGATCCTTACTGGCGGTGACCACATGGCGGCTATCAGGGCTGAAAGTGGCTGACGTGACGGTATTCTGATGATAAATGATGGCTTTTTCTTTCCATGATCCATCGTCTTGCAGGTCGAAGATTTTCACCGCGCCATCGAAACTGGCAGTCACCAAATGACGGCCATCGGGGCTGAAGGTGGCTGATTCGACGATATGATCATGGGGAAGTGTGGCGGTTAATTCCCAGGAACCATCGTCACTCTGGCTATGGATTTTAGCACTGTGATCCTCACTGGTGGTTAGCACATGGCCGCCATCAGGGCTATAAAGGGCTGACATGACAGCACGATCATGGGGAAGTGTGTTGGTTAATGCCCATGAACCATCGTCTTTCTGACAATAGATTCTCGCCGTCTTATCCCAACTGGCGGTGACCAGATGGTGGCTGTCAGGGCTGAATGTGGCTGATTCGACGGCTTTGCCATGGGAAAGAATGGCTCGTAAATCCCATGATCCATCGAGCTTCTGGCTATGGATTTGTGCTGTTCTGTCCATACTGGTGGTCACCACATGTTGGCCATCGGGGCTGAAACTGGCTGAGTTGACCTGCGCCCTATGGGAAATGATGGCTTTTGGTTCCCATGACTCATTGCACCTCAGGGCATATATATTCGCTCTGCCATCCGAACAGGTGGTTACTGCATGGCGACTATCGGGGCTGAAAATCGCTGAGTTGACCCATCCGTTATGGGAAATACTGGTATTTTTTTTCCATGATCCATCAGCCTTTTGGCCGAAGATTTTTGCCGATAGATCTCCATTGGCAGTTATCAGATAGCGACCATCAGCACTCAGGGTGGCTGAGTTTATTTTATTGGCGCTTACCTGAAAGGGGTAATCGTTATCGGTAATGGCGAGTGATTTGGCTTTATGATTTTTGCCAATAATGGTTTTAGTGACTAATTTAAACTTTTCACATTGAGACATCAGGTTAGTTTTGGTGAAATATAACAGAGCAGGTAAATAAACGCCCCAATGCAGCCGATTGGTGAGTGAGTCGAGTAACTCCTCATCATCCGTAAATGACTTCAA
>NZ_JAHHPS010000027.1:0-3238 GCF_024606275.1 Endozoicomonas sp. SESOKO4
GTTCGCAGGATATGGCATGCATATGGCCTCAAGCCTCACCTGGAAAAGACATTCAAGGTGTCCCGAGACCCGAAATTTGTGGAGAAGCTTGAAGATATTGTCGGACTTTATCTGTCTCCTCCTGAACATGCGTTGGTGCTGTGCTGTGATGAAAAAAGTCAGGTTCAGGCGCTCGATCGAACACAGCCTGGTTTACCGTTGAAGAGAGGGCGTGCCGCAACAATGACTCATGATTATAAACGACATGGTACAACCACTCTCTTTGCAGCGTTGAATGTGCTTGATGGTGCTGTCATCGGTCAGTGCCAGCAGCGTCATACTCATGTGGAATGGTTGAAGTTTCTTAAACAGATAAATAGGGAAACGGCAAAAGACAAAGAGCTGCACCTGATTTGCGACAACTATGCGACTCACAAACACCCGAAGGTGCGAGAGTGGCTGGAAAAACATCCTCGTTTTCATATGCATTTTACGCCAACGTCAGCATCATGGTTAAACATGGTTGAGAGATTTTTTCGGGATCTCACGAGTCAGCGGTTACGCCGTGGTGTGTTTATCAGTGTGCCAGAGCTAGTCAGCGCGATTGATGAATATATTGAAAAACATAATCAAAATCCCAAGCCGTTTATCTGGACTGCTAAGGCAAATGACATCTTAGAAAAAGTCGTACGGGCTAATCGCCGGTTAAGTTGCAAAAAGAACGACGCACTACATTAGGTGGTATTGTCGGCGGTATTATGGTGAGTAGTGAATAAGCAGAAGTGCGATTTAGCTGCATGAGTTTAGACGTCATCTGCCTTGAAAATGACCGCTAAGATATGGTGTCATTTTCCGGGTTAAGGAAAATTATGAAAGTTTTGATCGTTTTTGGTACACGTCCTGAAGCCATTAAAATGGCGCCTGTCGTCAAAGCATTATATTCACACCCCAAAATTGAAGCCCGAGTTTGTGTGACAGCGCAACATCGGGAAATGCTTGACCAAGTATTGAAGTTATTTGAAATAGAACCAGATTATGATCTGAACATCATGCTGCCAGGTCAAACATTGACCGATATAACCAGCAATATTCTAAAAGGTATGGAATCCGTTCTTCGCGAGTGTAAGCCAGATGCGATTTTGGTGCATGGTGATACTACAACAACTTTGGCAACTTCACTGGCTGCATTTTATCAGCAAATACCCGTGGGGCATGTTGAAGCAGGCCTTAGGACTGGAGATTTGTATTCACCGTGGCCAGAAGAGGCGAACCGAAAAATTACTACAGCTATTGCTAAATGGCACTTTGCGCCCACGGAAAGTGCGAAAGCCAACTTGCTAGCCGAGAACGTTGCGAAAGAAAATGTCCTGATTACTGGTAATACAGTCATTGATGCGCTGTTGGAAGTAAAAAATAAACTGGAAAATGATCATGAGCTTCAATCACGTTTCTCAGATCAGTTTGATTTTATTGCCAACAATTCCAGGATTATTCTGGTTACTGGTCATCGCCGGGAAAGTTTTGGTGATGGCTTCGAGCGCATTTGTGAAGCACTGGCAGTAATAGCCAAGCAGAAACCCAACGTACAGATCATTTACCCGGTACATTTGAATCCAAATGTCAGGGAACCCGTTAACCGGTTGTTGAGTGACATTGATAATATCCATTTGATCGAACCACTGGACTACTTGCCTTTTGTTTGGTTAATGAACCGTTCGGATATTATCCTGACCGATTCTGGTGGGATTCAGGAAGAGGCTCCGTCTCTTGGTAAGCCAGTGTTGGTAATGCGTGACACAACAGAGCGTCCAGAAGCGGTAACGGCAGGTACCGTCAAATTGGTTGGTACGGATTCTTCAAGAATTATTGATACCATTACTACTTTGCTGAATGACAGCAAAATCTACGAAAAAATGAGCAAAGCCCAGAACCCATATGGGGATGGTAAAGCCAGCGACAGAATTATCGGTCATCTGATCAATTCATAATTTTTATCTTCTTTTTTGCTGCCGTTATGCGGCTTTTCGTATGGGTTGGTTTAGGACAAAAATCACCCATTCCTGGATACAAAAACAATGCATGACTCAACATTTAAAACAGTTTCAGTAATAGGTCTTGGTTATATAGGCCTACCTACAGCGGCCATGTTTGCTTCCCGCAAGATGAACGTTATTGGGGTGGACGTGAACCAGCAGGCTGTTGACACCATCAATGATGGTAAAATCCATATTGTTGAGCCCGATCTGGACATGCTGGTGAGTGCTGCTGTTACTGCTGGTTATCTGCGGGCAACAATAACACCTGTACCCGCAGATGCTTTTTTGGTGGCAGTACCAACTCCTTTCAAAGAGGGGTACGAACCAGACCTTTCTTATATTGAATCGGCAACCAAAGCCATTGCTCCGGTACTTAAAAAAGGCGATCTGGTTGTACTGGAATCCACCTCACCGGTGGGTGCCACAGAACAAATGGCGCAGTGGATTGCAGATGCCAGACCGGATCTGTTGGTACCGTTCAGTGAAAAAGAGAATGGTGACTTATATATTGCCCACTGCCCTGAACGAGTTCTGCCGGGCTATGTGGTAAAAGAACTGGTAGAGAACGACAGGGTCATCGGCGGTATTAACCGCGAAAGCTCCCAAAAAGCGGTTGAACTCTATAAAACCTTTGTAATGGGTGAATGCATTATCACCAATGCTCGCACTGCAGAAATGGCAAAGCTCACCGAGAACGCATCCAGAGATGTATCCATCGCTTTTGCCAATGAACTGTCTGTGATCTGTGACGAGCTTGATGTCAATGTTTGGGAATTGATTGAACTGGCAAACCGTCATCCACGAGTGAACATACTACAACCAGGTCCTGGTGTAGGTGGTCACTGTATTGCTGTTGACCCTTGGTTTATTGTCAGCAAAACACCAGAAAAGGCCAGGCTGATTCGCCAGGCACGGGTAACAAATGACAGTAAGCCTGCATGGGTAATTGAAAAAGTTAAACAGAAAGTGGAGCAACTTCTGGCAGACCATCCCAATAAAAAGCGGGAAGAGGTTACTGTTGCCTGCTTTGGTTTGGCGTTTAAGCCAGATATTGATGATTTACGGGAAAGCCCGGCACTGCAGATTACCCGAGAACTGTTTAATACCTTAGATTGTAAAGTAATTGTCGTTGAGCCGAATGTAGAATCCCTGAAAGAAGATTTTGAGCTGGTGAATCTGGATACAGCATTTACCAAAGCGGATATATATGTACTGTTGGTTGA
>NZ_JAHHPS010000241.1:0-1163 GCF_024606275.1 Endozoicomonas sp. SESOKO4
GAAAAAATGTATCCTGGTGCGGTTCACCGGTGTTCAGATTCACCACAGGCATCGGGTTTTGTCGGCACATCGCACACCGACGTGAGCCGATGGGCTGATCAACAAAATACGTCAAAATACAGTCCAGATCGAAATGCTTGCCACAACATTGGGTTTTGACGACCACAGGCGCTACAGTACGGCCATGGAACCCGACCAGGCAAATAGGGCAGAAAGGGTCCAGCTGCGGTACTTGAATATCTCCGGAAACAAGGGGACGAGCAATGCCATCCATGAGTAGAACATCTGTGTTAGTCAATGAGCGATACGGATTGGACACAAGAAAAACAGGATAGTTCAGCTCTATGGCTATAAAAGTTTTCAGTGGCTGAATCATCACAGAAATCCCCCGCAACACCGGCATCGGATCATACCGAACTATTGCGCTCTGGCCTCCGGCGGTATTTCATCGTGCTGACTGGATAACATCATACCTTTATCTTCTTCCCCTCCTTGCCCCGGCGAAGGTCAGGAGTCTCTCGCAGTCGGTATTGCCCTTCCTGGTTGCGATGGACAATGGCGTGGCGCCATCGGAAGTCCGGGAGGCATTAAGATCGGCCCCGGCGTTAATCAGGACTTTCACGCAGTCGGTATTGCCTTTTGCAGCGGCGACGAACAGTGGGGTGGTGCCATTTGACAGGGCGGCGTTGGGATTCGCTTTGGCTTCGATCAGGATTTTCACGCAGTCGCTGTGGCCTATCGCAGCAGCGATGCACAGCGGGGTAGCGCCATTCGACAAGGCGGCGTTGGGATTCGCCCCGGCTTCGATCAGGGCTTTCACACAGTCGATATTGCCCTTTCGGGCTGCAATGAACAGCGGTGTGGCACCATCCGACCGGGCGGTGTTGAGATCCGCCCCGGCGTTGATCAGGGCTCTCACGCAGTCGGTACTACCTTTTCGGGCCGCAATAAACAGAGGGGTGGTGCCATCCGACAAGGTAGCGTTGACATCCGCCCTGGCGTTGATCAGGATGTTCAGGCAGTCGGTGTTATTTTCTTTTGCAGCCATGGACAGCGCGGTGGCGCCATCTTTGGTCCGGGCGTTGAGATCGGCCCCGGCTTCGACCAAGGCTTTCACGCAGTCCGTATTGCCTCTCGTTGCAGCGATGCTCAGCGGGGTGATG
>NZ_JAHHPS010000242.1:0-1284 GCF_024606275.1 Endozoicomonas sp. SESOKO4
ACGGCAGGGAATGCGAACTTAATAATATCTGTTGCCTTTGGTGGCCCACTCTCCAAATTTATCCTTGAGCAAGCTGTCCCACTCCTTCTGATTTTTTGCATGCTTTATCACGTTGGTGCAATAAAGATCCCACCAAGTTCCCGCATCGTGTTCTTTAGTCAACAATGTTTTAAATTCTCCGGTTGTAACGGGGCTAACGACAACGTTTTGATGACGTAAACAGTGTTTGGCTATTGTTAATTGGCTCTGCTCTGAACATTCTCCCCAGAATTGACGAATATACTTACGGTACTCTCTAAGGTGAAAGAAACAAAGATCAGTTTTGTAACGTTGCATTTCAACCAGAGGCAGGTCACCTTTATTGCTTTGCGTAATTTCTCTACTTGCCTCAGGAATGGCCTTCAAGCAATGGTCATGCTCATCCGCGCTATTGGCATTGACGCCAAAGTCTATGTATTTATCATTGGATTCAGGGAACAGAACAAGGTTAATAACATTTAACATCAACGCCAAAACTGCTTCCCGGGAATAATCATTGTGCGCGACGCGATAGAGGGGAAATAATCTTTCAAATGGATTACCTGAATCCCGCTGATAATTTCCTTCTTCCAGGAAGGCGGTTCTGAACTCAAAATACAGATCTTTGAGATCTTTAATTTTGCGATCATAGAATTCCGGATTATTACAGACAAAATTTGTTGCATTGGTAATATTCTGAAATTCAATCCCAAACAGTCCACGAATAATTCCAGGTAGTTGCTGTGGATAAAAACTCTTGATTTCGTCAATATGTCGGATCAGAATTTTCCGACTTAAATTATCCAGCGGTGTTGAGCCGGAACGTAGATAATGACTTTTCCCCATCACCACCAGCCATTGTTGCAGACTGAACTCATTGTGCTGATTGACACACGACTGACGCAGGATTCGGGAAAGCTGGTGTGTGCTTTCAGATACCTGGTTACCCTCACCAATTTCGGGGCGGAAATGGGCATTGCCTAATATCGATGATGAAAACCGCTTACCTTCAAAAGAACAGCCGCTGAAAAAGCCATCTTCAACAATGGCACTGTTTAACTGTTCTGTATTGAATTTACACGTATGAAATGAAATGGATTGAAACACTGTCCCCTTCATTGAACAGCCGCTGAAATCAATCCCTTTTAAATTATGCGCCCGTCCTTTCAGCTTAAAACCATCAAGGGAATCCAGCTTTCCCTTCAACAGTTGTGGGTTTTGCTCAAACAACAACTGTATGCCCTCTTCACCACAAACCTTGACGAG
>NZ_JAHHPS010000243.1:0-1622 GCF_024606275.1 Endozoicomonas sp. SESOKO4
GCTTCGTTCCCTGGCGACAGCGGATAGACTGTTCACCGTATCTGTCTGGGGCTCCGCGGGCACTGAAAGGCGGCTGGACGGCAAATTCCGGAGGGCTTTTGAACCCGTTGGCCGGGGTGGTATCAGCACTTTGGTTTCGCCGGGAAACAGCCAGTACTCAGGTCGTCCGGTGGCCGGGGAGCGCAGCACCAGGGCTCCTATTGCCGGGCGGTCCTTTGGCATCAGGCGCTTGGTATCCCTCACCAGTCTTTTGAAAACAGAATTGCTGTGGCTCTGGGGCTCGATCACCAGCTTGCCCACCAGGGGCTTGCCGTTAGCAGGCGCGCGGGCGATGAAGGTTTTCAGGGCATTCAGGACGTTGATTCCACTGGAATGGTTGCTACCGGGAAGATCACTGACGGTCAGGCTGCTGATGTGGCTGTCAGCGGTGAAATCTTTGACCAGTGTCGTCAATGCCCGGGTGATCAGTCTGGCTGGCTGGCCTATCACAGTGACCTGGTTGCCGTCTCCCCCGGCAATGGCCGACTGCACCCGGCCCTCGGGAGTGAGCAGCACATAACCGTAAGAGGGAGTGGCTTTCAGCAACAGGGGCTGGCCACTCAGAGTCCCGGCTTTTATTTGTTGTTGGGCCCGGGTAAACGAGGCGTTGTCCAGGGCAATGACGTAGTGCTTGCCCCGGGTGCGTGCCAGGTCTGCCTTGCCTTCCTTGCGACGGAGGTCTGTGTAAAATATCTGAAGCCGCGAGAGCGTCGAATCGTTGGCAGTATCAAGCAGGGCGATATCGGTGGTGCGGTCCCGGATATAGAGTTGGGTGTTAGCGTCGGACAGTAACCGGAGGGCACTGGCCAGCTCTCTAAGTCGGGCTTCACAACCGCCGGTATCGGCTGATCTTCGACGCCTGCTACAGGAGCCCGATGGCAGGTTTGTGAAAACGCTGATGTTGTTGAAATCATTTTTGTATATCGCGTTAAGCGCGGCGACATCCTTTATCTTTGTAAGATCGAGGGGGAAGATATCGTATGACGTTGCCTTTATCCGTCTTTTGAGGTTTTCGAAGGCCCTGTTCTTTGCTTCTTCACTTTGGAAGGTGTTCATTTCCCGCTCAAGCAGGTTGACTTCGTTAGATTCGGTGAAACGCCTCTCGTAGCGAGCAAGCCATGCCCTGTAAGATGAAGACAGCAGCGCCATGCGGAGTGTGTCTTCCAAACGATCAGTTTCTTTCTTGTCCGGATTGACGAAAGCCACTTTTTCAGTCGCCGGTTGCGCAACTGATCCATGTAAGATCGCGCTTTGAAAATCATCGTGTAATGAGTAGTGTCGAGCATCTTTTCTGGGATCTTGGGGATCATAGTCGTTTGTGGACTTGCGCACCTCATCTTCCGATAGGTCAGAGGCAGATTCACCTTCGGTCGAACTATCCACTCTATTTGCTTCGAGTCCGTCATCGTTGAACTCAAGTTCGAGTATGGCTTTGACCAAAATTTCTTTGAGTCCTGAATCGATAGACTCATGTTGCAATATGGTTGCGACCAAATTCTCCTTGATACTGGCATCGATAGGCTTATTTCTGACGATGACTCCGATCAAATCCTCTTTGAGTCTGGCTTCGATAGACTCATGCT
>NZ_JAHHPS010000244.1:0-1167 GCF_024606275.1 Endozoicomonas sp. SESOKO4
GGTCCACGTTTTACTCCTTCTTTATCAGCCGGGTCTTTTCCTGGCTGCTTCGGCTGGTACCCATCCAGAAAGACACACAGGTCAGGAATGCCATAAGTACCTGCCCAGCGATCAGATAAACGATGTCTTCAACGGCTGATGACATTTCAAAAGTCAGAATCCCCGCAAACATGCTGAAAACCATGACAGCAAGAACAATGGTCAAAGCTGAAGGCATCCAATGATCGTAATGCTGCTCCCTGGCGTGCTGAGTATCAGCTAGCTCTTCCTTCAGGGTTTCCAGTCCCATCTGTTGCTGGAATTGACGAACTTTGAGCAGTGCATCCTTGTTTTGCAGAAGCTCCTGCTCTATATCAGCCGGTGTTGGCTTTGTTCCCAGAGCAGCAGCTAAGCCTTTGCCGACAATTGCACCTGCTGGGCCACCAAGTGCAAGTCCCACAGCAGGAGCGATTCCACCGACAAACTTTGAAAGGTCTTTCCATTCCATCAGTAGCTCCATACCCACGGGCGGTTTTCTCCAGTTGCCACATCCAGATGAATGAAGCGACTGCTGTGATTTCCCTTCTGGTTCACACCGATCCCGTTAAGAGATGGCATTTTCAAGGCTTCTTGCAGCAGCAGGTGTGCTCTGTTGCCGCTGACTTGAATGTCGACAGCCTGACCATTTGCATGTGTGCCAGGTTTGCTTTTGCCTGCTTCGATTGGATGATCAGGGCAGCGATAAGCGGAAGTGATCACAAAAGGAAACCCGCAGATTTCCCGTAGCTGCTGAACTTGATCCATCAACTCTTTGCTGATGTTCATCCCAGAGTCGGCTCTGCATTTACCGCACTTGCAGCCCAGTTCTGCATAAGAAAAGTTTTTCCAGGGTGACTTCACCATGACCTCCTTAGATCAATCCTTCAGTAGCTGCCTTGGATAGATAACGAACACCATTAATGCGAACAAAGTCCGGGCTGGTCACCAGGAACGGAATGGTGGTCAGGTGCTTCTCGCCACCACTGGTGTCGATATCCAGCAGGCTGCTGATCTTCATCTTGCAGCCGAAGGCTTGTACCTTCAGTTCGTTGTTCGGTGTCTTGGCAAAGAAGGTGAGGTCTGATGGTTCCAGTTCCTGAAAGCTGCCAGCACGGTCAGCAGATTCGATAATCAGGTTCAGGTTGCTGG
>NZ_JAHHPS010000028.1:0-1388 GCF_024606275.1 Endozoicomonas sp. SESOKO4
TTTAATGCTCCAGATAAGGTAGAAGTTATTTATCGTATTGTTTTAAACTATCTCATTGAAGTATGTGTAAGGACTCTGACTGATAACGAATTTGACGCAAGTTCTGGAATAGTTAAAAAACTTATAGAAAGACCGGATCAATTTACCCTGAAGGATATTCACACTTCCATCAAATCCAGCATTGCTGTAGCTTTTAATGGATTATTTATTGCTGATTTACTTTTTACAAAAATCCTTTTCAATCCTTTTAATAATAAAGCTTTAGATCTTTCTTTTTATGAGAATGAGTTAGAAAGTCTTCAACTTAGTATCAAGAGCATGCGTAAAATTTTTGATGGTGAGAAAAATCTTATTCCACTACTTTTGAGTCACTTGTTACCTGCCGCGAGGCATTACTCCAATAATCTTGATTTCAAAACTAACATTTTTTCAAATAAGTTTACCTCAAAAGTTTTGCAAAAAATCTTAAATCGAACCACAAATAAAGATATAAAAGCTTCACTGCAATCTTTTCTGAAAAACACAGAACATAAATCGGATATTTTCAGTAAGGAAAAAACGGAGAAATTAATCTCTTTATTCAGAAAGAATACGCCTGAGCTTATGGTTAATGTTCCGAATGGACAAGGTGGTTTCAGACAAACCTGTTACCATTGCGGTGAAGTTTATGAAACTGAAAATCCCATAAGAGGGAAAGGCCGTCGTACAAACCGAAGCTCTAAAAAACCGAAAGAACCACTGGTAAGGCCTTTTCACAAAGCATGTATGATTGAAGACAAACGCATCAGGGAACAAGCAGGGCAATTATATAAAAAGATGGAAATAGGATACCCTAAAACACAGATTTATGAACCCTACTATTTTCATCACATTCCCGTTCCTGACGGTTATGAGCTGATAAGAATTAATGGCGATGGAAACTCAATGTACTCATCCATTGCAGAGATTTTCAACAGGCATAGAGGGTCAGGACAAACAGGAAAATGGAACCAGCAAACAATAAGGCAGATTATCGATGATAACCTTCGTCAGATTTTTTTCACGATTCAGGATCATCCCGACAAGCACAAACTGATGCAAGAGCTTGAGCTACTGTTGGGGATCAATGCTGACGTTATTCCAGCGGTTCTCGATAACAATGTCATTACTGATTCAGCCTCTTTTGCTCAGTCGGAGTTAGCCCTATTGCAACAATTTGGTGATGCTCAGCTGATTGCCTTGCTAGTGCCGACACAGGGTGTCTGGTTCCCTGTGATAACACAAGGTCACGATGGACCTTTTCACGAAATTTACGACCTTAAGCGCTGGGTCAATTTTGCTCCTAACCTTCTGGCTATGCTGTTACAAAACGAAAATTATACCTTTCCTGATCTCTCTGAAAGTCAAAG
>NZ_JAHHPS010000245.1:0-1319 GCF_024606275.1 Endozoicomonas sp. SESOKO4
CACGTCTTCAAGAGAGCCTGGCTGAAATGCTTCTGGGATTTAATGATCTGGAAGAGAATGGTGTCATGTTCAGGGCGCCCGTCATGAAAGGTCAGAAAACGGGCTGGTTCTTCGATCATCGTTTAAACCGTGGACGTTTGCGTCACTACGTCAATGCTAAGAAAGTATTGGATGTTTTCAGTTATGTCGGAGGCTGGGGCGTTCAATGTGCGGCTTTTGGTGCCAGCCAGGTCACCTGTGTGGATGCTTCTGAACAAGCGTTAGACCTGGTCCATGAAAATGCCGGGCTTAATGGTCTTGCCGATCGTGTTGAGTCTATCCATGGCGATGCTTTCACGACTCTGAGAACTCTGAGGGATGAAGGTGAGAAGTTCGACGTCGTGATTGTTGATCCACCGGCCTTTATCAAGAAACGCAAGGATACCAAAGCGGGTGAACAGGCCTATCGCCGTATTAATGAATTGGCCATGAGGTTGCTGGAAAAGGATGGCATTTTGGTGTCCTGTTCCTGTTCCATGCATCTTCAAAAAGATTCACTGTTTGATGCTCTGAGAGCGGGCAGCCGCCATATTGATCGTAATTTGCAAATCATCGAGCAAGGCCACCAGGGCCCCGATCACCCTGTTCTGCCTGCCATACCGGAGACAGAGTACATCAAGGCGATCATTGCCCGGGTGACCCGAGTCTGATTAGCATTTCAGCCGGTTAATCACTGCAACCAGTTGGTCTGCGTCTTCCTCCGTATTGTAGATGTGAGGTGAAAAACGCAGGCCTTCGGATCTTTGATCGCAGAATATGTCAGCACCATGCATGGCTTTCATCGCTTTCTGGTTATCTGTAAATGAGATGGCCAGGGTGCCTCCTCGACGATTTCCCTGCAATGGAGAGCGAATCTCTCCTTGATTAATCCGAGCGATCATGCGATCAATCAGCTTCTGATTATGTTGGAAAATCCTTTCGATACCGATATGACTCAGAGTTCGGATACTCTCTGCAGAGACGGTAAAAGGCATTATGGAAGGAGTTCCTCCGGTAAATCGTCTCGCGTCATCCGCATAGTTAAAGTGATGAATATCAAACGCCATGGGGTCCTGGTGAGAAAACCAGCCGAGATCCATAGGCCTGCATTGTTCGATGATGTCATCACTGGCCCAGAGATAACCACTGCCAGGTCCACCACACAGCCATTTAACACTGGAACCGATCACGAAGTCGGCCTGCCAGAGTTTGAGGTCAATGGGAACAACTCCGGCTGACTGGGCGATATCTACGACTGAAATAATCGACTTCCTTTTGGTCAGTTCTGTGATGTCAGACAC
>NZ_JAHHPS010000246.1:0-1830 GCF_024606275.1 Endozoicomonas sp. SESOKO4
GGTTTCCGATATTCGGGTAGTTGACCATGTGGTAAATAATCCATCGACTGACCAGCCTTTGGGGCATAGTTTGATCAACGGTGTCAAAATGAAGGCTCGCTATGGCAGCCTGAATGCTGAGTTAAAAAGCAGATTGCCCACCGGACGGGTCTATAAAGACAATGACTTTGTCGATGTGCCGGTGAAGGCCGATCTGGTTGACCGGCTATTGCGGAAAAAAATACCCTTCTATCTGCTGCGCTCAGAACTGAATTTAATGGTGGTAAAAAAGGCTGATGGCTTCAGGGTCAGCCCCTGGGCTGAGGGCGGAACGGAAAAAATAATCAGGGTCGATGATCCGGACGATCCGAAAAAAATCAAAGCGGTTCAGGATTTTATCCTGGCCAATTATCAACGATTTGATCAGCTTCCT
This sequence comes from Endozoicomonas sp. SESOKO4, assembly GCF_024606275.1. Taxonomy (NCBI): domain Bacteria; kingdom Pseudomonadati; phylum Pseudomonadota; class Gammaproteobacteria; order Oceanospirillales; family Endozoicomonadaceae; genus Endozoicomonas; species Endozoicomonas sp. SESOKO4. The sequence continues at coordinate 413 of NZ_JAHHPS010000246.1, forward strand.
GATCAAATCGAGCTGGCCGGTAATAAGATTTTTGCCATTGATGGAAATGACAGGACATCCGTTGCACTGAAAACACAGGATGGTCGATGGCAGTACATAAAACAGCCCGACGGGCTCTATTCATTTGGTGTCAGGATTAATAATAAAGAGACCAGCGATGTTGTCCTGTTCAATTCCGGGCAAACACCCGATGCTCTTTTAAAAGCCGCTGAAGCTGCCAATGATTTTGTTTCAACAAAAGCTTCAGAAAAAAAATCTCTCCTGGTTACCATGCCGGAAAGCGGCAACACGATTGGCTTATTGACCAATTCACCTGAATTTACAGAAGGTGGTAAGTATTATGATTATGTTGACCGGTTCAGAGAGAGTCTGGTTGATTATTTAAGCGAGAATGAGAACGGCCGACGTTTCAATCAATACCTTCAAAACCTGCCAGGGAGGCTGGCTCGTCCTGAAAAGTTGAGTGACCTGGATTCCGGTCTGCCTGAGATGGGTGTTCCAAAAGAGCTCAAATTAATCCTGGTTCTGGATACGCCTGAAAATCTTTCCAAGTTGGAGTCCGGGTCGGAATCCGGGTTAGATAGAAGACGACTACAAGTCTTCGACCCCAGGGCTGCGCAAGGCAACAAGCCGGGCATATCCGGTTCAATCACCCAGTTGCGGGTAGACCCAACGATGGGTAAAGCATTGGGTGAATGGAACTACGGATACAACTTCTTCAGAGTCCCTGTGGAAATAATGGCCGCGACTGCCCCTGTCGCCGGTAAAGGTGTGGGCAGCAGAGGTCTGGCAGAAGTGGCCAAGGAGGTACTCAGTAGTCGTCGTGCAAACCTGAGCGCCGTTGATATTACAAACGAAATACTCCGGGATACTTACATTGGTTTTGAAGAAAGTGATCTTGAATCTTTAACACAAATGTTTGGCGAACTAAAAGCCGATGCCGAGGTTGTCCCTGTTGCCATGGATGACCAACCCAACCGGCTTGGCTTTGAGCGAGAGTATCTCAATATATACGTCCTTAATGAACAAGAACTCCTCCCGAAAGGTGATGAACGAAGACTCCTCGCCTTTTCGGAAGGCCGTCGTCGGGGCTGGAATCTTCTCAGTATATCAACGGATTCTCATCGTGGTAGAACGATCATTGAGCTCATCGCCGGGCCTCTGACCCTTGATGAATATAATGAGAAAACCTACTACCGGGTAATGTCAAAGCTGAAAAAAAGCTTCAAGACTGTTCCCCAGTACAGAGTGGAGTCGCTGCAGGATTTTGTTGACCGGTTTAATAAAAGTCTGGAGTCACTAGGTGATAAGGCCGCAGATTACAAACTTCGCCTTAATCCTTATTTTACCGGTAATACGCCACTTAAAAACATAACGTTCACTCGTGACGAGCAAATGGAACCGTGGAATGTCAGAAC
>NZ_JAHHPS010000029.1:0-4462 GCF_024606275.1 Endozoicomonas sp. SESOKO4
CAAATAGCTCGCTATTCTCCTCACAAAACCGAATTTTCATCCTCAATTTTCTGCCATCCTCGCTACGGGCGCTATTCTCGGTCAGGCTCCTACCGACTGGAGGATGAGTAATGGATACAGGACAACAATATTTAATTCTGACTCTGGTCTTTGGGTTGCCTCTGTTTGCAGTTGCCATCTGGCTTACTGTTCGAAACAAAAAGCATTAACCCTGCACCCATCGCCCTGAAGCTGCTGCCTGAAAATCAGGTTCACATTCCATTTCGGTTGCAGGTCATTGGCAAACATCTTCAGAGTTGAACTTTGACCGCTCCCTGGCCAAAGAGGAGGGTAACGATCGCAGGACGGCTCTACCTTAAGGGCTGTTTGGTTCTGCCTGTGGAGGCTTCTTTGTAAGTCTGGTTGTTTTGAACCAGCAGTAGCCTATGAAGCAAGAAGCTCGTGCGTTCTTCGCAGGAGAGCAGTCACAATGAATAAATGAGCAGCTACTCAGTCTCTACTCCAAAACCACCTTTGACGTTAATCTGACTATTGTCTACTTTCAGCCAGTTGTTGAGAAATACTCTCGCACTTTCCTCCTCCCTAACTACCTCTGTTATTGTTGGTTTCCTTAAATGAAAAATCACTTTCTGAACCAACGGCTGCTGGTTAATATATGGAAAATTTATCTGCTAACTTTTCTTGTCTGGGCTTCTCTGGCTCGGGCAACACCTGCTTCGTCGGATTTTACCGCTACTTCAATTACTGCGGGAGGAGCTGAAAAGGCAAACTACCGGCTAACGACCCGCCTGTCAGCAATAGGTCCGGAGTCCGATAAGTTTATAGAAATCGCTTCAACCCCGGAAACCGTGGAAGTTAATGAGAGGCTTAACGATTCATCTGTTCGGAAAAAGAAAAAAAAATCAGGCCAGGTTGTGAGTCTGCCAGGGTTTGCAGGACTGCCTTTACCAGAAGAAAAACGAGAGTCTGATCTATACAGAGGTGGTTATCTTGGTCAGGATGACGACGATAGCTTTAAACGCCCCCCTTACTTTCCAATTCAGAACAAAGGGGATTTTACCCTGACACTACTCCCGGTTTTGCGTATTCCCACCGACTGGCGCAACTACTTAAAGGGCAGTCATTGGTACCATTGGGTTATGGGCGAACCCGATCATGATTCAGGAGTGACGTTACACATCCGTTTTAATGATTCATCACCCACTGTGTTACACCTCAGCCAAGCGGAGTTTCGCCAGTTAACGGCATATCTGGGGAGTTCGCAACAGCTTCTGAAATGGCTTGCTCCCAAACTTAGAGGCAGAGAAGAATTTATTCACTTTCTTATGGATATGGCTGCAGGACTGTCTGTACAGGATGAAAACTCCCTTCAGCAAATTGAAAAGCAAATCGATACGCTGGCAGAGTGGCCGGATCATGAGTTTAACCTGGAGTTTGAGTGGGAGCAGCTGGAACAAACTTTGGCTGGTTCGGATAACTTTAAAGACATGACTATAACTCATGAACCCGATACGGAGACGGTCTATGAAGGAGAAGATATTAATAAACTCATTTATCAGACTATGTTTAGCTGGCTTAGAGGTAGTAAAAAAACCGGAGCAACAGGTAGTGGAAGTGGTAACAGGGAGGGTTCTGGTCAAGAGGGAGCCGGACGCTCTGGTATAGGTGGCAATGCAAAAGATGACGAAGGGAGCGAGAGATTTATATTGAATCTAATGCAACAAAGGAGCTCGAATGGCAGTCCTCCTACACTAAGGATTGTCTTTACTGGAGCGCAAAATGTTGGCAAGTCATCGCTGGGCAACCGGCTAATTGGCTGGGAGCCATTTAAAAGAACCGTTATTTACAATAAAAAGCCTGACCCTATCTACCGCTTTCAGGATGTGGAAATCAGGACTACAAAAGGTTATGGCCGCTCTGGTGGCGAAGAATACATAAAAAATGACTACCTTGGAGCTGAAAATATCGAGCAAAACGATGTCATTATCTTTTTATTTGACAAGGATCTGACTGGTTATGATCTTAGAGCTATCGAAGCATTAGTAAAAAATGGCAATAGAATTATTTTTGTTTGTAATAAGGTCGATACATGTACTGATAAGATAGGAGACAAAAAAGAAATAAAATCAGAGTTTAAGGCTAATTTAGAAGAAAATGGTATTCAGGATACTCCAAAACTTATTTTTACATGTTCCCAATCCAACAGCAAAAATGGAGAAGAAATAACAAAAACTAAAGAATTGGAAAAAGAAATTCTGTCTGTTCTGAAAACAGATGAAAAAGCGGTTTTTGAAAAATACTTAAAAACAAGGATGAGGCCTGATGAAAAAACCATCAAAATTTCGGAAGAAAGAATTGAAAAGGGGGTTAAGGAATATAATGGTCAATCATCTGGCATAGAAGAGATCAAAAATATTACAGTTGATGCTATTAAGGAAGGCATACATCCAGACATCATGGGTCCAGATAATGTTGATGAGTTAAATAGATTTAATGATTATTTTCAAAAAATTTCAGGGCATATTGAGAGTATAACGCGTGATGATGACCATAAGTTATTCCTTAGAGCATGTAATAATATTGTCAAAGTCGGCCTCCCAGAAGTAGCAGCGGGTGCTGCAGGTGCCACACTCGGTACAATCGGTACATTATTTGGACCACTGGGAACTGTTGCAGGTGTAATCATTGGATCACTGGTTGGAGTTTGTGTAGCCAGGATAACTAACCTTTTGTATCACCCACACTTCAATCTTCGTCCAAGATATTATGAAGAATGTAAGAAAGAAATCCAAAGCATCTTATATGAGAAAAGGGATGATGAATTAAGTCTATACCGAAAGAAAGTCTTTTCTGAAGATGGTAATACCTATGCCGACGACCCTGAGACAAAGAAAATTGAAAAAAAATACGAAGAGAAGGTTGATAAATTTTACACATGGGCTGATAAACTTCCGGAACACATGCGAAGCGCAACAAGTTTGTTTAGAGAACTGTTTGAGAAAATATTCCAACATTATCAAAGACTTTATGACGAAGCTTTTTTCGCAAAAACAAGTGTTACTTTTCTTGTACCATACGATGAAATTCGGTACATGAAAGAAATTTCCCTGATTCAGTCTGATGTACCCCCCGCCATTTATCAACCTGAGCGGGGCCTGCATTTGATGACCTGTAATACTGGCCTGATGCCGTCCCATAATAAGAACGACCTGCGCTCAACACAGCAGCGCTATCGGAAGATTGCCGGGGCATTAACCCGCAATCCTGACATAACTCCTGATGTTGTCTGCTTCCAGGAGGCTTTTGTCCAACAGGCGACGGAGCAACTCTGTCAGGATCTCAAAGGTCACTACCATCATATCGTTCACAGTGTTGCCCCCCGAAAAACCGGATTGAACAGTGGTCTGGTCATTGCCAGCAAATATCCTGTAAAGGTGGCAACTTTCCGGCCTTTCACTGATCTGGTCGAAGAAGATCGGCGGATCAATAAAGGGCTACTGCGGATCGTGCTGGATCTCGGTAACGATAAGACTGCCGTGGTTTATAATACGCACCTTCAGGCCAGTGAGGGTCAACCCTATGAGGCGATTCGCTTTGACCAGTCGTATCAAATCAGAAAGTGGTTTGAGGAGGATAGCAGTAACGACAGGCGGAATAAGAGACACCATCATGGCACCTTCCTGATGGGAGACCTGAACTTTGCCCGATCAGATGAGCAAAGATTATGTAATGACCCTGAGTATAATCACAACATGCAGGCACTGGGGAAGGATTTCTCTAACACTTACTACGATACCCATGATGAAGAAAATGATACCCGGCTGGTTGAGAGCAGCGAGTCATTTTTTGTCAATAGTGACCAGGCAACCATCAATCCGGAAGATCGTCGGGAGCCAGATGGGACAAGGTATCGCTGGCAAGAACACCCCGAGGTGACAAGGCGCTGTATTTATAACTACCAGCTGGTCTACGGGGACACTGAAAAAAAGTGGGCATCCCATACGGAAATACGTCAACTGTTGCTTGATGTCGATAATGATCTGGAAAGCGGGTTGTCTGATCATTTGCCGGTGTCGGTTATCTATCGGGAAGCGGAAGGATTTTCTGCTGCCATTGCTGGTCTGGAACCGGAGGATTATCCCATTTCGGAGGTCGTCAGGGAGCTGGTAGATAAACTGAAGCTTGCCTATGGTCATCAGCCCGGTAATCAGGTCAGTCAGAATGACATTGACCCAGAGTTCGCAGGCGTCAATCCCCTGCGTAATATTGCCGAACTCAGGGCTCAGTACAGAGGGGAACCTGAGATTATGAATGAGCTTAACCGGCTCGAAAAAAGGGTCAGGCAGAGTATGAATCCTGTTTCCGGAGCGTCAGGGTCGAACAGACATAATAGGCCGATCGTTGATAACCACTAGCAGCCTGTCGGACTTAAGCGTCCGTAGCGAGGATTGCAAGAAATTGA
>NZ_JAHHPS010000247.1:0-1197 GCF_024606275.1 Endozoicomonas sp. SESOKO4
CGAAGGAGCAGGTGGAAGCCTTTATCTCCATGCCCTGCCTGAAAGAGGGCTGGAGGGAGGGTTGCGATGAAGCCGTTCAAAACAACCCGATCGATCGGAAACTGCTCATGCGCATTGCTTCCATGAATGATGGTAATGGCTTCCCGACCAAGGAGCAGGTGGAAGCCTTTATCTCTATGCCCTGCCTGAAAGAGGGCTGGCAGCCGAACCTTGATGAGACCGTTAAAGACAGCCCGATCGATCAGAGACTGTTCGCGCATATTGCCTGCATAAGTTCTCGACAGGGCTTCCCGGCTGAGGCGGACTTAAAAGTGTTTGTTCAGTGGCTGCCAGTGAACAACAGGAAACATTGCCTGAAGATGACCAGCCGGGTGTTTAAAGGCTCCGGGCTGCCCGAACAAAGCCTGTTGACGGCGAACGAGAGAGCATTTCGCCCATATCTTCCCGATCTTCCGGAACTCGCTATAGAGAGTGACTGCGAGATCAGTGATTCCGATGATGAGTGGGAGGAAGACGATGCAATGAATGTATTGCCGTCGTTCAGTTCGGCTCCCAAAAAATGGCGTATGACGATTGAAGAAACCATGAAAGTCCTGGCGCTGTTCAGTTCAGCCTCCAGAGAGTGGCGCATGACGATAGCGGAATTTGAACAATACCTGACCGCTTTCACAAACGCCCGCAACGAAAGAATGCAGGTGCTTTATGCCCTGGCATCGTTGATACCCATGCTCTTCAATCATGGCGGCGCCGGTGTTCGCTTCTGGCTGGCGAGACATAATGAACACCAACAAGACCAGAACGTACTCAGCAAGGCGCTCTCAATTCCCGCCTCCCTGGATACTGTAAAATTTGCCCTGACGCAGCTGCCTGAATCCGAGTGTCTGGATTGCATTACGTTGTGTAAAAACCTGAGCCCGATTCCTGACAAAGCGCAATGGCAGGCACTGGAGCCACTGAGGCAAAAGCTCAAGCGGCAATTTATCCTGACACAAAGCAGTCGATGGACGGTAGAGATTATCTGCTCACAGCCAGAAGCTAAACGGCCGGGCTATGTTGAAAAGTTCGATAGTTTCTCCGAAACGGTTCCTTCCATCCGTCAACTGTACCGGATACACCAGGCATTGGGATGGCGGAAAATGCAAGGTTTCCTGGATGCCTGTATTGCCCGGCAGACTGCAAATTCCCTCAATCTGAAAG
>NZ_JAHHPS010000248.1:0-1807 GCF_024606275.1 Endozoicomonas sp. SESOKO4
GACAAACACCAGATGACTGAAACACTCTTGGTGAACATGAAAAAAGAGCTGACCAGAAAGCTGCTGTCGAATCAATGGCCTGGCAATGCAGAAACACTGCATAAACGACTCCAGGTCGTCAATATTACCCTGATGAGGCTCTTACAGGAGAGAGGCCTGTATGAATGGGCTGAAAAATTACTGTTCGACATCAGTGACAAACAAGCCAGTGACGGTGAGGATTTCCTTTGCAAGGCCAGTGGAAATGATGAAATTGATATAGCACTGACACGACTCTGGCAGCTAATGGGAAAAAGTGAGCAGGCTGAAAAACTGCTGCTGAGCATGAGTAACAAGCATCAGACTGACAGTATTGAAAGGCTTTGCAGGATCACTGGAAAGCGTGGGGTTGACCTGAATCTGGCCCTACTCTGGCAGGTCATGGAAAAGCTGGAACTTTGTGGAAAACTGCTGCTGAACATGAGTCACAAGCACCCCGGTAACAGTGAAGAAATCCTTTGTCAGCCCTGTGGAGATTATGAAATTGATCTGGCCCTGGTCCGACACTGGGAGCAGATAGGCCAATATAAAATGGCCGAAAAGCTGCTGCTGAACATGGTGGGTAAAGAGCTCAATCAAAATCAGGAAATCCTGTGTCAACCCTGTGGAGATCATGTCCTGGATCTGGCCCTGGCCATACTCTGGCAGTTGATGGGCAACTATGAGTGGGCAGAAAGTGGCTGATTGGAGTCCGCGCTTATGATAAATAGTGACTTTTCTTTCCCATGATCCCTTGCTTTTCTGGCCGTAGATTCTCACCATGCCATCCTTGCTGGCAATCAACACATGGTGGCTATCGGCGCTGAAGGTGGCCGAGCGGATACGATCCTTGGATTGAATGATGATTTTTCGTAACCATGATCCATCGGCCTCCTTGCCATAGATTCTCGCCCTGTGATCCGTGTCCGCAGTCACTAAATGGTGGCCATCGGAGCTTAGGCTCGCTGAAATGACATGACTAAAATCGGGAATGGTACCTTTCTTTTCCCGTGATCCATCAATCTTGCAGCTGTAGATTATTCCCTTGTCATAACAACTGGAGGTGACCACATGATAGCCATCGGTGCTGAGGGTGGTTGGCTGAACAAAAGTAAATGACGAGAAGGCGACTGTAAATTTCCACGATTCATCGGCCTTCCGGCTATGGATTTGCTCAGAGTCAAACATATCCTTAGCCAACAGATGGCGGCCATCGGTGCTGAAGATGGCTGATATGATCGGTAAATTGTGGGTAATACTGGCTTTAAATTGCCATGATTCATCGCACCCTAAGCCATATATTCTCGCAGTGCCATCTCTGCTGGTGGTCACCACATGAAGGCTATCGGTGCTGAAGGCGCATGAAAGGACGGAATCTTTATGGGAAATGATGGCTTTTAATTCCCATGATCCATCCATGGTATGGCCGTAGATGTTCGCTCTGTTGTCTTTACTGGCGGTTACCAGATGGTGGCCATCGGCACTGAGGGCCGCTGAGTTGATCATTGCTTTTTCGTAAATGATGGATTTTGAAACTAAATTAAACTTTTCACAATCAGACATCAGCTTAGTCTTGGTGAAATACAACAGAGCAGGTGAATAAATACTCTTTTGTTGGCGATTTGTGAGTGAATCGACTAACGCCTGATCATTCGTAAATGACTGCAACCAATCACGGAGTTGACTCTCATTTTTTGTCATGATGGTTGCTCTCAATTGATACTGGTGATGAGAAGGAAACTGGCGATACCATGCTTTTGCCAGAGCCTTATCTTCTTTGACAGCATCG
>NZ_JAHHPS010000249.1:0-1272 GCF_024606275.1 Endozoicomonas sp. SESOKO4
CAGTTTCATCTGTTCAACAGCATACCCGCCAAACGTCTGAAAGCTGTGGTTCATACCAGCCTGGGACCCCGGGCATTTAATGCCCAGGATGGCGTTGTCAGCATCATGGAGCTGGAAGAATGCGAGCACAGCCGTATTGAGGTGATTCACAATGAACCTCTGGCATGGAATGAGATTGAAGAGTCACTGTGCCGGGCGGCAGGATTGGTAGCTGATTCCGAGTGAAGGTGGTTTCAGATACCACAACGGGATCTCAATCAGATCCCGTTTCCAGAGTGCGATGATTTTTAATGGATGACAAATTTGCCAGAATCAAGCACCACAACACTTCTTATATTTCTTACCACTGCCACAGGGACAAGGGTCGTTCCGACCAATTTTGGTGACAGAAACCGGATCGGGCGTTTCCATAATGGCATCCCAGCGGGTGCGTATTCCCGAACCAAGGGAAGCCAGTTCTCTAGCCACAGAAGGCACGGCAGAGAGCATCTTCTCGATGTTCGGCCCACCCGATTTTTTAGCTTTCTCCAGCAGCTGTTCAGGGTTAGACCAGACGCTCAGGAGAATGGTGCAGGCTGTCCAGGATTCTTCCAGCTCTTTCATAGCCTTGTGCTGGAAGACTTCCTCCCAGAAGTTCACCAGCATGGCATTGGCTTCACCAAAACCTTTGGACCACTGTTGCAGATTCGGGAACCGTTCATCTTCTGGCGTTTCTGACAGACAGTCTTCAGGAATAATATCCAGCCCCATTTCAACAGCACGCTCAATGGTGTCGTATAGATTGAACAATATACGATGAATGTCTTTTTCCTGCTGTTCATCCTTAAAAGCCGGTACTTCGCCAAAGATTTTTTTAAGCCAGCGATTGGGTGGAACTTGCTGAGGTGACCCCCAGATACCAAAGAGGAAACCTTCCACTTCCTGACAAGACATGCGACCATACTCAGACAGCATAGCCTCCAGCATGTCTTTCTGGGCATCGTCAAAACGCCAGTCAGGAATAAAGGAGCGAGTCTGTCTCAGACCCAGCTCAATCTCTATGTCTTCAATATCACCATGAATCTCGCGATCGACTTTACCACGCTCAAAGGCATCGCGAATGACTTTAACCGCTTCTTTACCGTGCAGATCAATCAGAGCACCGACCAGAGCCGTATTGAGATAGGTTCCATCATCTTCCCTGTCTTCCAGAAGCTTCTGAAGGCCCGCCACTGTCTTTTCACGATCCGCTTCATGGTAAGTTGCATTCCAGCGCAGAGACTCTATTGCAAG
>NZ_JAHHPS010000250.1:0-1425 GCF_024606275.1 Endozoicomonas sp. SESOKO4
CTGGCTCTGGACACAACCAACAACCCAACCCGCCATCAGAATCATCCGGGCAGGAAGCCCTCGCTCAACCCATAGGCTTTTTCACTAGCCTTCTGTATTCAGATTCTGGCGGGGATAATGGAGTCCCTGAACAACACCCACATACTTTGGGCTTGAATTGTTTCGTGCATCCCTGTCATGGGGCTTGTCAATTCCGGCAGTCTTCCGCCTCATCCAATAGCAGAGCGCCCGATCGTGAGGAAAGTTCGACAGACCACACGGCAGCAACGCCCGGACAAAGCTCATGCCCTCATTTGGCCAATAGATACTGCTCTGTTTGCAAACCTGTTAACGGGGTCGCCTCAGACGGGGTCGCCTCAGACGGGACCGCCATAGACTCAATGGTTGCAGTGACAATCGATAAAAACGCCCCTGCCGGGCAAGACATTTGCAGTTTGATTATATTCGGGGAGGATGGCCAGCTGCTGCAATGTGGGAAGGTTTTCAAGAATGCACAATTACTGTCGCGTCACAAAGGCAGCTACCACTCTGGGCAAAAAATCTGTGACCTGACTGTGGTCGGGGAGGATGGTCAATTGCAGCCGTGCGGGACGGTCTGCAAGAATGCGAACGCTTTAACGTATCACAAAAACAGAGACCACACGGGGCAACAAACCTGTAATGTAACTGTGATCGGGAGGGATGGTCTGCAACGGCTCTGCGGGACTGTCTGGAGAAATGCCGCAGTTCTGTCCATTCACAAAAGCGGACATCACACCGGGGAAAAAAACTGTGACGTGATCGTAATCGGGCAGGATGGCCAGCCGCGGCCATGCGGAAAGGCCTGCAAAAATGCCGCAGCTCTTTACGCTCACAAAAGCGGGCAGCACGCCGGGCAAAAAACCTGTAACCTAACCGTGATCGGTGAGGATGATCAGTCGCAGCCATGCGGAAAGGTCTGCAAGAATACTAACGCTCTGATGAATCACAAAAAAAGAGACCATTGCAGGCAACAAACCTGTGACGTGATCGTAATCAGCGAGGATAATCAGCCGCAGCTATGCGGAAGAGTCTATAAGAGTGTCCACAGCCTGTCGGCTCACAAAAGTGGATACCATAGCGTGCAACAAACCTGTGAAATGACCGTGACCGGGGAGCAAGGACAGCCGCGGCCATGCGGAAAGATCTGCAAGAATGCTCAAGCCCTTAGGGATCACAGAAAAATAGACCACACCGGGGCACAAACCTGTAACGTGACAGTGGTTCGCAAGGGTGGTCAGCCGCAGTCATGCGGGAAGGCCTGCAAGAATGCTAAAGCCCTTTCAACTCATAAAAGCGAATATCACACCGGGCAAAAAACCTGTGACATAACCGTGGTCGGGGAGGAAGGTCAGCAACGGCCATGCGGAAAGGTCTGCAAGAATGCAAAAGTCCTGTCGAATCACA
>NZ_JAHHPS010000251.1:0-1057 GCF_024606275.1 Endozoicomonas sp. SESOKO4
AAGCTACACACTGGATAGCCATTGCTGCAGGTGGTGCACTGGGAGCCGTTCTGAGGGCATTTGTCTATGAGCTGTTTGTGCTGACCCGTAATCCTCATCTGCATCATTATCCGACTCTGACAGTTAACCTTGTGGGGTCAGTCCTCATGGGTATTTGCTGGTACCTGTTGGCAGAAAAAGCCATGTTGTCACCGACCTGGAAAATCTTTGTGATGACCGGCTTTCTGGGAGCCATGACTACCTTTTCAACCTTCTCTCTGGATCTGATGAGGTTGCTTCAATCTGATCAGTTTCTGACAGCCCTGGCCTATGGGCTTGGCAGTGTGCTCGTTTGCTTGCTGGGCACCTGGCTGGGTTATCAGGGTATCCGCTGGGCACTTTAGAGCCTGAATACAAACTCAACCATTTATCGCTTTTTCTGTACCGGCCAGTCGATTGTCCTAGACTTTTCAATTCTTTAGGGAAAAAAAATTTAAGAAAAAATTCGTTAGTGAAAAGGAGGTATAGGATGTATCTTTTTCGAATTATTGGGTCTGTTTTTATCAGTTTGATACTGGTTTCTTCCTGTTGGAGTAGTGTTGATTCACCCGAGCAGAAAGCCTTCAGGAATGCTGAGCGGAGTGTCAATCGTCTTTATTTTGACTACGTCTTTGCGGAAGAAAACGAGAGACTCTTAAGAGCCATCATGGTTTCTGTACGAAGACTCTATGACCGCTATGAGCTGGATCAGTGGCTGGAAGGTTACTCTGCACCAGGCAATCAGACAGAGGCCCGGCAGCAGCTACTCACCAGGCTGATCCAACAGGCCGCCCGGCATACTGTTGCGGAAATCAGTGGTAATGAGGAGTTGTTTGGCAGTGATCGTTCCATGTTTCATCTCCTGCAGGCACTGAGCAATGCGCCATCCATGCAGGAATCTCTGGATGTTGCTCACTGGTTCCACTTCCGGCCGGTCATGCTTCAGGGTGTCTTGGCTGAAGATCGCATGGACTCAATGGAGGCGCTGATTCAGGAAGCTGTGCAGAACAGTTTCAGAGAGTTTCCATCCAATCGACTT
>NZ_JAHHPS010000252.1:0-1909 GCF_024606275.1 Endozoicomonas sp. SESOKO4
ATTGATCGGGTGTTGATGAGAGTGGATCACCAAGGCCGGAATGGTTATTTATGCAGTCCATAGTTCGTTTCTTAAAAGTTGTTGTTTTCGCCGGTTGACAGGGATATTCGAAATTGATTCTGTGGCTTAGAGTCGGTTTAAGTATGAAAGTTCATAACATTGATGTCAGTGAAACTATTCATTCTTAGTTCAGTGATTTGCACCTTGTCATCGCAACGGATAGTCATCACTTGGCCATCGCTGCTGAAGGAGGCTGATCCGATCGAACCATTATGGGAAATGCTGGCTTTTTCTACCCATGATCCATCGCTCTGTTGGCCATAAACTTTCGCCTTGCCATCATGACTGGCAGTGACCACATGGCGGCCATCGACGCTGAATGTGGCTGAGCGGACCCAATCTTTATGGGAAATGGTGGTTTTTTCTATCCAGGATCCATTGTCTTCCTGGCTGTAGATTTTTACAGTGTTATCTTCACTGCGGGTGATCAGATGGCAGTTATTGGGGCTGAAGGTGGCTGAATAGACACGATCCTTATGGCGAATGATCGCTTTTTCTTTCCATGACCCATCGTCTTTAAGACCGTAGATTATCGCACTGCCATCGTCACTGGAGGTCATCAAATGGCGGTTGTCGGCGCTGAATGTCACTGAGTTGATCTTTTTATCATGGGAAATGGTGGCTTTTTCTTCCCTTGAACCATCGGCCCCCAGGCCATGGATTTTCACCTTGTGATCTTTACCAGCGGTCACTAAATAGTGACCATCGGCACTAAGTGTGGCTGATAAGATACAGTCGTGGTAAGTACTGGTTTTTTCTACCCATGACCCATCGTCCTTCTTGCTATAAATTTTCACATTGTGATCGGCACTGAGGGTCACCAGGTGACGACTATCGGGGCTGAAGGTGGCTGATATGACTTTATCATCGTGGTGAATGATGGCTTTTTCTTCCCATGACCCATCGTCCTTCTGGCCATAAATTTTCGCCCTGCCATCATTACTGGCGGTCACCACACAGCGACGATCGGCGCTGAACCTGGCTGAGTTGACTTCGTTGTCATGGGAAATAGTGGCTTTTTCTACCCATGACCCATCGTCCTTTTGTCCATAAATTTTTGCCTTGCCATCTCTGCTTCCTGTCAGCACATGGAGGCCATCGGCGCTGAAGGTGGCTGAGTCGACACAGCCGCGATGGGAAATAGTGGCTTTTTCTACCCATAACCCATCGTCCTTCTGGCCATAAATTTTTGCCATGCCATCGTAACTGTGGGTCACCATATGGCGGCTATCGGGGCTGAAGGAGTACCTTTTGACCACTTCTTCATGGGCGATAGTGGCTTTTGCTTCCCATGATCCATCGTCCTTCTGGCTGTATATTTTTACCGTTTTATTGTCAATTGCGGTCATCACATGGCGGCCATCGGGGCTGAAGATAGCTGAGTTCGCCCTGCCATTACCGGGGAGGATGGCTTTTGTCTCTAATTTGAATTTTTTACATTCAGACATCAATTTAGTGACAGTGGAAAGGTACAGTGCAGGAAAATAAATACTCGGTTGGCGATCTATGATTGACTTGATTAATGCCTCATCCCCGGTAAAGCGCCTCAACCAACCCTTGAGTTGATCTTTATCTTTTGTAGTAACGATTGTCTTTAAAAGAGCCTGATGTGATGGAGAAAACCGGCGATACCACGCCCTTGCTATTGAAGTATCATTTATGAGTATGTTGTTAAGGTATGAATTTGCCCGTGTTAAACCGGTAATATCATGGGCCTGCAAATAGGAATAAATTTTGGATTGTATCTCCACTGGTAAATCGAGCAATAATGAAAGCTTTTTCTTGTCACGTACCATGACGTTCCTGCCCATAGCGGTACCACTGGTTCTTTCTGATCGAGCTTGATCCG
>NZ_JAHHPS010000253.1:0-8812 GCF_024606275.1 Endozoicomonas sp. SESOKO4
GTCAGAGGCTACGACTATGAAAGTATTTCCCCCAAGGACGCCGACGGAAAGCTGACAGGTGCCCAATATATGACGGCGCTCAGCATGGAATACAACTATCAATTTCTGGAACACTGGCGAGCCGCTGTTTTTGTTGACCATGGAACAGCCACCAATGACTACAGGGACGACTGGAAAACCGGTGCCGGCTTTGGTATTCGCTGGATAACCCCTCTGGGCGCTCTGAGATTTGACGTCGCTTTCGCTGTCAGTGAACCTGATACGCCCTATAAAATGCACTTTACAATGGGGCCGGAAATATGAAGACGGCTCTGGCTATCTTAACCTCTCTCGTCACGCTCCTCTGCCTGGTGCTGTTTTTGCTGCTTACTCATACCGGTAACCTCTGGCTATGGAAACTGGCTCGCGCCCAATTACCTGAACTTCAGGGTGAACTGATCAAGGGATCGACAACCAATGGCCTTGTCTTCCAGAATCCAGGCTGGGTCGATCAGGATACGATATTCAAAGCAAACCGGCTCACTCTGCACTGGCAACCGGGAATGCTGTTCGGAGGAATTCTGGACATTGATGAACTGGAACTGAAAAATCTGGTCATTAAACTGCCATCGCCTGATAAAGAACAAGCCCCTTCCAACGAAAAGCTGGTATTACCGGAGATAGAGTTCCCTCTGCCAATCACTCTTAAGAAACTGACTCTGGACAGAGGCACTTATGAACAGGGTGAGATTAAAGAAGAAGTGACTAACCTCCTTCTCTCTGCTGATGCCCGACAATCCCAAATCACTATTCATGAGTTCAAGGTTGAACACGCTTTGGGGAAAGCCAGTCTGCAAGGAAAAATAACACTGAGCGGCGATTATCCACTGTCAGCAACCTTAGATATTCAGCCCCCCCCCCCCCCTGGATGGCAGGCTCCAGCCAAAAAATCTGAAGGCGACTCTTCAAGGCTCTCTGACCGATTACCAGCTAGCTGCCAATGCCACAGCCATTGCTAATGTCTTATCCACTCCTGAGACCCAAAAAGAAACCCGGATAAAGGCCTTGCTCAAGGCTCGGGGCAGTCTCGAACATATTGCGATCGAAAACCTGAACCTCTCAACACCTGAAGGTGATGCAGATCTTTCTGGTCAGCTTAGCTGGACAAAAGGTATTGCATGGAGCGGGAAGGTGAACCTCAATAGTCTGAACACAGCCAACTTTTTGCCCGGGTATCCGGGGAGGCTCGACGGTGTATTGGCAAGCCGTTTTAATCTGGACGGTAAGGCATGGCATCTGGTGATTTCTGAAATGCATATCACTGGCAAACTCAGGGAATGGCCCGTCTCAGTCTCCGGCACACTGGACATCAATCATCTTTATAACTGGAAGTTAGACCACTTCAATGCCAATTTCGGTGAAAATCAGTTAAGCGCCCATGGTCTTATTGATAAACAGTGGGATATAGAAGCGAAACTCAATGCTTCAAAGCTGGCAGAACTTTACCCCGGCCTTGACGGTGAAGTGAAAGGTTTCATCGATGTATCCGGAAGCAAACAGCAACCCAGACTGACCTTTCAACTTGATAGCTCCTCTGTCCGTTATCTGGACACGGCGATTAATGGCCTTTTGGCAAAAGGTCATATTGAAAAGAAAGAACACATTCTGGGGCAGGCTCGTATCAACATAGAGGCCCTGAAACAGGGCCCCCACACACTAAACCAGATATTGCTTGAAGCACGAGGCAATGAAAAGCAGCATCAGGTCCGGCTCTCAACTCAAGGTAAAGCACTCAAGAGCATCATCACCCTGGCTGGCAGCTACCTCAACGAACAATGGCAGGGACAGCTGACGCGCAGTGACTTGAACACAGAATTCGGAGACTGGTCACTGAAAAAGCCTGTTGATATTTCAGCCTCGGCAGCCGGTGCTTCATTCTCTGAATTCTGCCTGAAGTCATCCCCTTCCAGTATCTGTGCTCAATCCAGCCATCTGGGCAAGGACTCAGGACATCTCTCCTTTCACATTGAGCAACTGGCACCTGAAAGATTCAAGGCCTTTTTCCCCAACGAGTTTGACTGGCAGGCACTTATAAACTCTAAGGTCGAGGTAAGCTGGAAGGATAATCAGCCGACATTGTCGTTAACGCTTTCTTCAAGCCCCGGAACACTTCAGGCTTATAATCTGTCCGGCGATTACCGCCAGCTCAACATGGAAGCCCGAATCGCCAACAACCAGCTTCAAAGCTCTTTTAACTTCCTCTCCGATAAACTGGGGCGCGGCCGTCTGACCCTGACCGTCGATGACCTGCAAAACCAGAGAACCCTGAGCGGTCAGCTGAATATTGATCATTTATTGCTGGAAATATTTGCACCTTTCTTACCTGAAGTCAGTGATCTGAAAGGTACTTTTTCTGCCCGGGGGCGAATGGAAGGCTCTCTTGCCAAACCGCTCTTTTACGGTCGCCTGGCCATTGAAAATGGCTATGCCAATACCACGCGAGATATTGTCAGCGTTTCTGCACTTAATACTTACCTCAATGTGGCCGGTGATTCAGGCACAGTAGAAGGCAAAATGCAGGTGGGTAAGGGCTCACTGGATCTGGGAGGGCAACTGAGCTGGAAGGATCTCCGACAGCCAAGCGGTAACATTACGCTGGAGGGACAAGACCTGGATGTTAATTACCCCGGTATTGGCGAGATCAAGCTTTCACCCAACCTGAAGCTGACACTGTCTGAAGAGGTGACACTGACAGGTATCATCCGAATTCCGTGGAGTCGCATTACCATCAACAGACTTCCTGAGAGTGCTGTTTCGGTGTCAGACGATGTCGTGATCGTTCAGGAAGGGCAGACTTCAGAGCTCCGGGAGCAGGCTCTAAAGCTGTTTTCGATGAAGCTACGGGTAGTACTCGGAGACGAAGTCCGGCTCAATGCTTTTGGTTTCAAAGCCAGACTCACGGGGCATCTGGATCTTTTGCAGCTGCCTGACAAACCCCTTGAAGGAAACGGCACTATTCAACTAGAGGGTCGCTACCACCAGCTGGGCCAGGATTTACTGATCAAGGACGGAAAAATCATTTTTCAGGGGCCTGTCGACTCTCCCTATCTATTGGTCAATGCCGTTCGAAACCCGGAAACCATTGAAGATAATGTGGAGGTTGGCATCAAAGTCAGTGGCCCTGTCAATAAACCTGAGTGGACGGTTTATTCCAGCCCGGAAATGCCACAACAGGAACAACTTTCCTACCTGCTGCGAGGCAGAGGTCTGGAAGGCGATGACGGTTCCGGAGCGGAGGCGATGCTGGTGGGTATCGGTGTTTCCCAGTTTGGTGGTATCGCTACCTCCATTGGTGAAAGCTTTGGTTTCAGCGACGTCTCGCTGGATACAGCAGGCAGTGGCGAAGACACCCAGATCACCATTGGTGGCTACATAGCTCCCGGTTTGCGCCTGCAGTACGGTGCAGGTGTTTTTAACTCAGTGAGCGAAGTGAAGGTTCGCTATGAACTCATGCCCAGACTCTATCTGCAGGTTGTCAGTGGTCTGGCTCAGGCTGTGGATATTTTTTATCGCTTTACCTACACTCCTGATTCTGAAGGAGGGGCTCAGTAGTCACGCTAAAGAAAACTTGAAAGGCTTCAGTGTGTTGAGCGACACCGACTGCTCTGACTGCCAGACGTCATAATTATTCTGCATGATGAGCCAGCTTTCCGCAGTTCTGCCAAGAACCTTGGAAAATCTTCTGGCCATCTCGGTAGACACAGCGCTTTTTCCCTGCAAAATTCTGTTCAAAGTAGAGGGTGAGACCTCTAAGGCCTCAGATAGCTGCCTGCAGCTTACTTTAGCTGGTTCCATGTAGGTTTGCTTAATAAACTCTCCGGGATGGAGTGGGTCGTGCATTCTCATCGATGATAATCCTCATAGTTCAGTATTTCAGGAGTTTGCATTCCTAAACTTATGAAAGCCGACTCCTATCCCTGAAAAAAACGTGCATAATGCTGCGCCGCAAGATTGACCAGACGCTGTCTCGACTCGAGACTTCCCCAGGCACAATGGGGAGTGACGATCAAATTTGGCAGAGACTTATTGAGCAGGATATTCCCGTTTCCGGGAGGCTCTTCTGACAACACATCAAACCCGGCACCTCCCAGTCGCCCTGCCTCCAGCGCCGAGACCAAAGCACTCTCGTCTACCAGCCCACCTCTGGCGGTGTTGATCAGAATGGCCCCTGGCTTCATCAGCGAAAGTCTTTTCTGATCCAGAAGGTTGGCCGTACTTTCACTCAATGGACAATGCAAACTGACGACATCTGACTGTTTCAACCCTTCGTCTAATTCTATCCGGTCTATAGAGGTTGTCGGTGAGCCAGGTACTCTAGCCTTCAATACATTCATTCCGAATGCTCCTGCCAGTCTGGCAGTCGCCTTGCCCAAGTCACCATAACCGACAATGAGCAGGTTTTTACCTCCCAGCTCCATGATCGGATGATTAAGCAGACAGAATCTGTCGCTTTCTGCCCAGGTGCCGTTCACAGCATCTCGTGAGTAAGCGGGAACAGAGCCCGCCAGAGACAAGATTAAAGTCATGGCATGCTGAGCAACAGACGCAGTGCTGTAACGCTCTACATTCTGGACTTTAATACCGCGCAGATCACACGCAGCAAGATCAATATTATTCGTTCCTGTTGCCAGTACTCCGATATACCGGAGGTTGGGCAGCGAAGAAAGCGTCGACTCATCAATCACCACTTTATTGGTGACAATCGCGACCGCATCACGACAACGTTCAATCACATCTTCTGGTTCACTCTGATCGTATATCACCAACGGTACCGGAAGCTGATGAAACGCCTCCAGAGACACGCCGTCACCCAGAGTAGCCCGATCCAATAAAACGACATTCTTTTTTGTAGTCACATTTTTTACCTTTGGAATCCGGTTTTATCTTTTCAAAAGACAGTGGCCTGCTATCCTGACGTTACGAAAACAGATTCCATCAGGAGGTCTCAATGGAACCTGCCCATCACACCATGAACGATCTGTTTGATCAGCTTGGACTGCCCAGCAGTGATCAAGAAATCAATGCCTTCATCGAAGAGCATAAAAAAATGCCCCACCGGGTAAAAATTGAGCATGCCGACTTCTTTTCAGATAGTCAGCAGGCTTTTATTCAACGGGCATACAATGAAGTCGCTGACTGGGTTGTGTTGATTGAACATCTCGACGCCCTGTTGAGAGAAAAACCATCCTGAGAATTTCGGATTGCTATAACTGTCTTTGGCGAACCGCCTCAAACAAGCAGACACCTGTCGCTACAGAAACATTTAAACTGCTGACTGACCCTGACATGGGGATAAAGATTAATGAATCGCACTTGTCACGGGTCAGTCTTCTCATGCCCTTACCTTCAGCGCCCATCACCAGAGCCAGGGGACCCTTGAGGTCTGTTTTGTAAATATCAGAAGCACTTTCACCCGCGGTTCCAATCATCCAAATGCCACGATCTTTCAGCCATTCCATGGTTCTGGAAAGATTGGTTACCTGCACCAATGGAACATTCTCTGCAGCACCACAGGCCACTTTTCGAGCTGTCGCATTCAGGCTGGCAGATTTGTCTTTGGGCGTAATCAGGGCATGAACCCCTGCGGCATCGGCGGTTCTTAGACAGGCACCCAGATTATGAGGATCGGTCACACCATCCAGTATTAATAGAAAAGGCGGCTCATCCAGTGTATTCAGAAGATCTTCCAAATCACCTTCCCGGTAGACTTTCGCCTGTGCAACTCTGGCCACTATGCCCTGATGCACCCCTTCAACTTTCGAATCCAGTCGGCTGCGCTCGACAAAACGCACCGTCACCCCCTGGTTGCGGGCTTCCTCCACCAGCGCATTAATGCGCTTGTCAGTGCGACCTTTCTGGATCATCAGTTCCAGAACTTTTTCCGGAGAATGCTCAAACAGGCTTTGCACAGCGTGCAGGCCAAAAACGACATCATCACTCATTACGGGAATTCGTATACAGGGTTGGAATTAGGAATGAACGCATATTAGCAGAGCCAAAGGTTCAAGTGGAATGTTGATCTACTCATCAGAGGCTTCAATGAGCCGTTAATGATTGAAGTCTTATCAATCATTCAGAGTGGATGCGCAGACAGTTTTCGGTATATATATGGCTGTATTTGAATGAACTCATGTCGATATTCAAACAGGCAGGGCGCAATCGAACCGACTCCGGCTGTGCCACCCGATAAGCGTAAAGATGAGAACCACATTGGCCACAGAAAACTCTTTTCTTTCCTGTTGAAGATTCGTACTCCTTCAGCAGTTCCTGTCCTGTCTGCAGCTCGAAATCAGCACTGTCGATTGTCACTCCCATGGCAAAAGCTGAAGAATGAGCTTTTCTGCACGTCAGACAATGACAGCATTCAATCTCGACAAACTCGGATTTTACCCGATAGGAAACCTGCCCACATAAACACTGACCGAAATACATAGACGTTCTCGCTCTACAGAAACATTATTAGGCTCTATTGTGCAGAGCAAATGAAAGATCGACAACTGTCGACTGCGCCCGACAAGGCGCATCATCCCAATACTGGAAATGAGAGTCTGCGCTCTATTCCTGCCAGGTGGTCATAGTGTCATCCCTGATCTATGCTGTGATTCTGAATTTTTGGGGTTGTTATGGAAAAGTCGTTATTTTCAGAATTAAAGCGTATTGGCATTGATGAAGAACTGGCCAGCAAAGTCAGTGCTTCCCTTGATCCTGAGTACAATGCCAGTAAGAAAGATGTGCTGGTAATGCAAGAAGCCATCATGCAGGTGCAACTGCAAAGTGAGCGCAGCTATCAGGCACTCAGTTCAGAAATAAGCAGCCTGCGTTCTGAAGTGCATAAAGAGATAGCCGGTGTCCGCGCTGAAATCACGGATGTCCGCACTGAAATCACTGATTTCCGCGCTCAAATTACTGATGTCCGCACTGAAATCACTGATGTCCGCACTGAAATCGCCGATGTGCGTTTCGAGATGGGCTCCATCAACCGGCAATACATCATTACCTTCCTCGGTTTGATTACCACCATTGTCAGCGTCTTTGCCATCAACTGGTACTTCCATTAACACAAAAGTTGGTTAGCCCGCCTATTTCACCAACGCGAGCACAGACAATAGAACTAACTTGTAGCTTGACCAAGAACTAACTGACGGGAAGCACGTGAAAAAAAACAGCAAAGAAATGACAGAAGCTACCGCCCAGGACAAACACATGCCAGATAGCATGGTTAAAGGGCAGCTTTTTCCACAGGTAAAAAACAGCCCCGAGGGTATAAGAGAGGCCTCCCGCTACCAGCCAATAGACGCCCTCCAGCGATATCTTGCTGGCTAATTCTTTTGACGCAAAAAGAACCAGCCAGCCCATCAAAATATAAGTGGCTACTGAAAGTTTTTTAAAACGTGGACCAAACCAGACTTTGAAAACAATGCCCGCAATAGCCAGCAGCCAGACAGTAGCAAACATGATCCAGCCCAAAGTATCCCTCATACTGACCAGTAAGAATGGGGTATAAGTTCCAGCGATCAGGAGATAGATGGAACAATGATCCAGCAGTTTGAAGACCTTCTTGGTCTTCTCATGCTGGATGCTGTGATAGAGCGTGGAAGAGAGAAAGAGCAGTATCAGCGTTGCCCCGTAGATACTGAAACTGGCGATGCGCCAGACATCATGCTGCTCGGCTGCATAAGCTACTAAAAGGGTCAAACCAGCAACACTGAGCAAGGCGCCCAGACCGTGGGTGATACTGTTTGCAATCTCTTCAGCCAGGCTATATCTGGCCATGAGGTTGTTTCCTGTGTCGGTGTTTCGTGACATCTTAACACTCGAAGCGGACTATCGAGCCCGGATAATACTCAAGATTCCGATTAATGCCAGAGCAGATGACAAAGAAAGATCAATTGACTGATCAAAAAATCAGAAAGCAAAGGAGTGCCGCCTAACCACTTTCAAATCACTTAGCTTTTCTCTTTCCCGGCTGCCTGCCAGCAGGTTTTGCTGAAGGCTTTTTATCGGCTACTGGCTTCTTACCTGCTGACGGCTTCCTATCGGCTGACGGCTTCCCGGCTTTCTTGCCAGTGTTTTTAGCACCGGCTTTTTGCTTGCGGTTGGGCTTTCGCTTCTTACCTGTCGTCTTCTTGCCTGACTCTTCAGACTTTGCCGCATCCAAGAGAGCTTTTTTTGCCGCCCGACTCTTGGCCACATTGGCTAATGGCTTACCACCTTTTGAGGGGCTTTTTCGGGGTTTACGAGAACGAGAGGGTCTCAGTCCAGCGCCTGTGGATAATTCGAAATCAATTTTCTGGTCATCCAGATTGACGCTGGCAACCATGACTTCGATATCATCACCTAGCCGATAACCTCTACCGGTTCTTTCACCCACCATGCGATGGTGAACGGAATCATAGTGGTAATAATCACCTGGAAGGCTGGTAACGTGTAGCAACCCCTCTACATAAATATCATCCAGGGCGACAAACAGGCCAAAGCCGGTCACAGACGAAATGACACCGGAATACGTTTGTCCGATATGTTGCTGCATATACTCACACTTCAGCCAATCCATAGCATCCCGCGTGGCTTCGTCTGCCCTGCGTTCGGTCGCAGAACAATGCTCGCCCATAGCCAGAACTTCATTGCCATCATAGGGATAAATAGTCTTTTTGTTCATCTCACTGGCGCCCACACGAACAACGTGACGGGTTTCAACGGAAGAACGAATAATATGACGAATAGCCCTGTGCACCAGCAGGTCGGGATAGCGACGAATCGGCGAAGTGAAGTG
>NZ_JAHHPS010000254.1:0-1226 GCF_024606275.1 Endozoicomonas sp. SESOKO4
GCCTGTCGGACTTAAGGCTGTCCTACTGCGGTTGCAATAAATTGGTCTAAAAATTTCTTGCAATCCTCACTACGGACGCTTAAGTCCGACAGGCTGCTAGATGGTCGTGGGCTTAAGAAGAGCGCAGCATCGGAGTATGATTTCCATGGTCTTGCCATTGTCTGGCAGTCAGTCAGACAATGGCAGGCAGGGACAAGTGTATGACTGTTGGCGAGGACCGGCTGTTTGAAGTTGATTTTTAATCGTTCAAACCCGGAAAGTTACCTATGGAGTGGTGAAGATCGGGTCAGAAAAAAGAACTTTTTTAATTTAAAGTTGTCGAAATAAATATAGATATTGAGTAATTAACAAAGATGTAATTATGAATCTAACAAGCCATATTTCACATTACCTGTCGTATTTATCAATACCTTCTCTAACTTCCTGCTTTTATAGTTACTGGGCAGGAAGGAAAGTCGACCAAATGGTCCGATTGCCTGAGTGTACCTATACATCTCTATCTTTAAAAGCCTTGGAAAGTGAGGATTATACTGCTCTCTCCGCACGCACCATTTGGGATAAAGCCAAAAGCAGCAGCAATATTAACATCTACGAAGATGACCCAACAAAATTAGAACGTAATAACCCCGGTAAAGGAATAGATACTGCCATGTCGGATACCGGCTTTTCAAAAGGCATTCATATTCTGGATATTGAATGGCCGACCGGGATGCGAGGTACTCATCCGGTGATTGGGGTCGCACTGGAAGGATCCCCTAATCAAGGAATAGGTTACAGAAATCTTCTTGGCGGCACAGAGTCATCATGGGGCTGGGATATAAAAAGCAAGGAACTGCTTCATAATGGTCAAATTATAGGCAATTACCCCGAAGATAAATCAAATGGATCATTTGATGTGCCCGAAAAGATAAGCTGTATAATTGATATGAATGCAGGAGTTATAGGCTTCAAAATCGGCGGGAAATATCTGGGAGACGCATTTTCGGGGCTAAAGCATAAAACTGTTTTCCTGGCTGTGTCCGTTGTTCGGACAAGCACAGCAATCTCTGTCAACTATATCAAAGGCTCTAATACCACTCTTTCGCTACAAGATCTGTCAAAGCTGGCAATAAGAAAGCGGGTTAAATTTGAAGAGCAAATTGCCCAACTTCCTACTGCTCCACCATTAAAGAGATTCATTGCCGATCAGGAAATGACCGACGCTGATGGCAACGATGATAATACTG
>NZ_JAHHPS010000255.1:0-2499 GCF_024606275.1 Endozoicomonas sp. SESOKO4
TCATTATTCTGACCTTTTACAGTGTGGTGGCTGGCTGGGCGCTGTCATACGCCTGGGATCTTCTGACAGGTGTTTTCAATGGTATGACGGCTGATCAGATTGGTGGTGAGTTTGAAGCTCTGACTGCCTCTGCACCAAGACAAATTTTATGGCACACCCTGTTTATGGTGGTCACAGTACTGATCACCGCTCGTGGTGTTCATAAAGGTCTGGAAAAAGGTCTGCAGGTTATGATGCCAACCCTGTTCCTGCTGCTGTTTGCCATGCTGGGTTACAGTGTTTTGGTTACCGGTGAATTCATGCGTGGTTTCCACTTCATGTTCGATGTGGATTTCAGCAAGATTACCGGCGAAGCAGTTGTAGCGGCTATGGGTCAGGCCTTCTTTACCTTGAGTCTGGGGATGTGTGCCCTGATGGCATACGGTGCCTACATGCCCGCCAACAACTCTATTCCACGTACCGCAGTGAATGTTGCATTCCTCGATACTCTGATGGCCATCATCTCTGGCCTGATCGTGTTCCCGATTGTTTACGCTCATGGTCTTGAACCTTCTGCATCAAGGAGAGCCTTGTAGACATCCTCGGCACTCATATGAAGGCCCTGAGAGCTTTCAAGAATCTGAAGAATTTTGACACGAGGCAGCGTGACCTTCAGACCCGCTTTGCGCAACTCTTGATTTTCCAACACGTTTACCTAACCCTTAGCATTTAGCAGGTAATCCCTGCTATTATCACATTTTTAAGCCGAACATTCATTTTCGAAGAAGATAGTGGAAGTCTGAAACCGATGCAAAAACGTCCAGCCCTGACCACAATTTTTCTCGCTGCCGCTGCTCTCCTGGCTGGGTGTGCCAGTTCAACAGACGGTGGCTCCAAACTCATCAGCTTCCCCGGTGTTTACAAGGTCGACATCCAGCAGGGTAATGTCATTACTCAGGAAATGGTAGACCAGCTCCGTCCGGGAATGACCCGTAACCAAGTCCAGTATGTTATGGGCACCCCCCTTATGGAGGACACCTTCAATCGGGATCGCTGGGACTATATTTCCAGCCTTCAGCCCGGTGGCGAACAGCGCACCCAACAAACCCTCACCATCTTCTTCAAAGACGACAGGCTTTCCTCTATTGAAGGAGACTTTCGTCCCGGTACAGGGGTAACACCTTAAACAGCTCTGCTGACTGCAAAGCAGTTCACCCTCAGGATGCAACTGCTTCTTTCTTGAGTTTTGCTTTCTCTGCACGCATCTTGCGTACTTCTTTCGGATCAGCAATCAGCGGGCGATAGATTTCTATCCGGTCACCCTCTCTCACAGCCTGATCGGTCGGCCTGATAACTGCCTTGCCAAAAATGCCCAGTTTAACAGAGTCCCAATCAATCTCAGAAAAGATCGACTTCATGCCAGATTGTCTGGCGGCATCAAGTACTGATGTACCTTCTTTAACCTCAAGGGTCAGAATCCGGTAATCATCCGGCAGGGCGTAAGCCACTTCAATACTGACTCTGGAGTGTTCTTCCGGCTCGGACCGGCTATTGTTTTCAGCCATAAAGCTGCTCCGCTCTCTGACAGAAGGCGTCAACCATTTTATTCATTGCCTTGTTGAACACTGCACCGACTGTAGCTCTCAGCAATGGGTTGGATATTTCGAAATCCAGCTCCAGTGACACCTTGCAGCCTCCATGACCCAGCGGCTTGAATGTCCAGACCCCATTCAGCTTTGAAAAGGGCCCCTTCAGCAATGACATTTCAATAGACTGGTTTTCCACCATTCGGTTCCTTGTGGAAAACTCATAGCCCAGGTTTCCTTTGGACAGCTCAAGAGCGGCTTCCAATACCTCTCCTTCCTGCCTGAGTATTTTGGCTCCTGAACACCAGGGCAAAAACTGAGGATAACCTTCAACATCAGCCACCAGTGGATACATTTTTTCTACTGGCTGCATGATCAGGGCTGAACGGGAAACTCTTGGCATGACGCAGTGCAAATTTATAAGACAAGGGCCAGCGAGCATAACATATTGTGAAAGCTATTGCCTTCAGAGCCGTACAGGGAAAATACTCGGGGCTCGCAATGCCGCGGAGGAGGAGCGTAGCTTAAAGGCTACGCCCTATACCGATTATGATTTAAATGAGCTCAAATCATTTCAGCGCTGTGTACAGAATCAAAGCTACCGCTACAGGCACAATAAAACGGATCGCAAAGCGCCACAGATTGATCAGACCTACACTCATAGCCATTTCGTTGGACATAACAGAACGCTTCAGAACCCAGCCAGCAAAGATCGCTGTCAGAGCACCACCCAGAGGCAACAGCAAGACGCTGGTCATGTAATCGGCCAGATCAAAGATGGTCTTGTCGAAGAACTTGACGTCAGCCCAGATGTTAAAGGAGAACACAGAGCCCAGACCTACCAGCCAGATAGCACCACCGATCAGCCAGGTCGCCAGTACACGATTGATGCCGAAGCGCTCAGTCACCCAGGCCAGAGAAGGTTCAATAAGGG
>NZ_JAHHPS010000256.1:0-5541 GCF_024606275.1 Endozoicomonas sp. SESOKO4
TTTATCCTCAATTTCTTGCAATCCTCGCTACGGACGCTTAAGTCCGACAGGCTGCAAGGTCATAATCCAGGAAAAGAATTTTGCCTTTCAGGCTTTTTAGCCCGTTACAAGGAAAAATAAATATGAAAGGATAATACTATCAAATCGCCATAAGCGAAAAAACGCAGTCTGCATCACCTTATCGGGATGTTTGCTGTCATTCCCAATGAAAACAAGCCTTAAGCGGAAAATGCAACCAGCTCTGTATCACAAAGTCAGCGCGTTTTCTTGATAAAAAGGACACACCCATGGATCACCAGATTCCAGTTATGCAGCGTCTGTCACCCGTTCGCAACTCTACCCGGGCTCAGGATGCTAATGCCCTGGCCACTGAGCAGCTTCAACACTTTGGCATTCAGCCAGACACGCCCTTTGGTCAATCATTACTCAGCGCCGCCAGCAGCCTTTATCAGGCGGGCTCCGATATCAGTCAGTTCGAGAGCCTTTGTCAGACCATAGCCTCACTGCCCGAATCAGACAAAATCAGTCACTTCAATGCCAAAAAATTTCTCTGTTTCCAGCTGGCCAAGCTGATCGACATGCTGCAACCCAGTATGAAGCAGGATTATCACGCCCTGGAAATGGATGTCAGCAGTCGTGTTGTGAAAGGCGATTACCCTCTGTTTGCCAATGTTGGTGCACTCTTCTCGGCCACTCCCGCCGTCGTGAAGACCGCTACTTATCTTTATGCCTGCACTGAATGGGTAGAAGATGCCTTCCACGGCAAGGAAAGCAGCCACCCAATCTACAGTCGCCTGCTCAACCCTACTTCCATCTCACTGGCCAATACCCTGACCGCCCTGGAAGCTGGAGAAAATGCCGGTGAATACATGACCTGGAATTTCAACAGCGGTATGGCCGCCATTGATGCCCTGCTGGCCAACCAGCTCAGGCATGGCGATATTCTGCTCAGTTCCCGTAATGTTTATGGCGGTACTTTCCAGCTGATGCAGGATTTCTATGCCCGCCCTGACCGTATGGCCGTTAAACTCGAATGGTTTGATGGGTCCTCTGGTGAAGCATTCAGTGAGAAGCTCAGGCAGGTCGAAGAGAAATACAAGTCAGCCCTGGAAGATGGCAAAAAAATCCTGGTTTATCTGGAATCTCCCTGTAATCCTCATGGCAATGTGATTGATGTTGCCAGTATCTGTAAACAGAGCCACGAAAAAGGTTATCTGGTGGCTCTTGATTCAACCCTGGCCACGCCCTTCCTTCATCGCCCACTGCGCAATAGGGACAAGAGCAAAAGACCCGACTGGGTCATCCACAGTTACACCAAAGACATCTCCGGCTCCGGCAGCGCCACTGCGGGTGGTATCATTGGCGAAAACCGTCGTATGTTTCTGCCTAAGAACACCGGGCATGAAGGTATACGCTGGGATGAAACCCTGTTCTGGGACGTATATTACATCAAGGGCGCTTTCCTGGATGCCGATAAATCGCTGGATATCATCAATGGCCTGAAAACCCTTGAGAGCCGAATGCTGTCCAAGTGCATCAATACGCTGGTGTTCAGTCACTATCTTGATGCCCACGACCAGATTCAGGTCAACAGTCATGCCCTGAACAGCCACCCCAACTCAGACTTGCGGGAAGAACAGCTCTATCTGGGCCTGCCCAGTCCACTGTTCAGCATTGATATGGAGAAAGCTCACATTCCACGGGAAGCCTTTATCCGTTTCTTTGATGCCCTGGAGCCAGCTTTTGGCCATATGGTCAGTCTCGGACAGAGCAATACTTTGATACTTTGTCCGGCCTTAACGTCTCACTCGGAAATGGACGAATCTGCCCAACAAGAAGCAGGTATTTTCCTGACCACCATTCGTGTCGCCATGGGCGATGAAAACCCAAGGGATCTGATAAGACAGTTCAAAGCTTGCGCAAAGCTTCATCTGGATCCGGTCATGCCGGGATTCTCCGAACAGTTTATGTCAGACGAAGCACTGGATAAAATGATACGGGAGACCCATCTGGATGTGCATTCCAGACATCTGGAGTTTATGAGTAAAGAATAAAGACGACGATTTTTTTATATCTGAATGAACAGAGAACAATGCCGGAACAACATAAAAAGGTCATGATGGATTCTTTTCATCCTGTTCCTCACCTGTTGAAGCAGCGTGAAGCATTGACAGATTCAGCTGAAAGTGAAGTAACTTACAGTCAGGCTGTTCCAAGAGTCAGCATGTTCATAATCAAGCGTATCAGGGTGTCTTTATGTTCTGGGTCTGACTCTGCAACCAGCAGAGTCAATGCTGCAAGACCTATGTCGTTAATCACTGGTTGGTCATCCTCGTTCATAAGGCGACCATTGCGATACATTTTGCAAACAGCTCCGTGGCCTCCCCTCGCTGAATTAATTGCCTTTTCAGTTCATTTAGTGATGTCATGGCCTGATACTTATCGACCAGAGTACCGCCGGGCTGACCTGCCGGTTCGCTCAATAAGCCCTCATCGTAGCGTTGTAGCCAGAGAAAGGTCTGAGTATACCGGCTGACGATTTCAACCAGCCCTCTGCCTGCCTCTGCTTCCAGTTCGGGCGTTGCTGCTGCTTTGCGAATAAGCACTAAGGCAGCTTCCAGCTCTTTGGCGTTTTCTTCAAAACGTTGCTGGTTGATGGAGAACCCGTGAGTGAGATGGTTATTCAGAACACCGGTTGCCCATCTACGGAATTGAACCGCCCTTTTTGAATTGACTCGATAGCCAACAGAAATAATGACATCAAGATCGTAATGTTTTAGGTTTCGGCGTACCTGTCTTTTGCCCTCCTTTTGAACAACTAAGAAATCCTTAGAAGTTAATTTTTCCTCAAGCTCCTGATTTTTATATATATTTTTCAGGTGCATTAAGATATTTTCTGCTGTTGTTCCAAATACCTCACCCATTTGACGTTGGGTTAGCCAAACGCTTTTTTGGGCAAGCTGAACATGGATGCTTCCTGAATCAGTGGTAAAGATCTGAACCTCATTAGAGTCCGAGTTCATTAATTAACCTCTGTTCTGATTGTTAGAGTTGCATCAAGAATAGTCATTAATTGCTCGTGAGGTTATGCCATTTCCTTTTGCTGTGCAGCTTACTGACTGATCAACTCATTCAGATCATCACACACCGGCGCTGGATCATGGAAGCAGGAAAAGAATGGTTTGTATCCTGCCATCTTATTCTCAGCGAACTTTTACCCGCTGCAACCTTTGGTTCTTGACAGAAACAAACACTTGCTCTTTTTGTTAGTCTACTTTGCACACACAGAAAGAAAAGATGGATAGATAATGATGGTAAAAACACTTTCTACGGTGCTTTTCTTATTGCTGCTTTCGCTGTCTGTTATTTGTCAGGCCGAAAAGCTGACAAGACGTTTTGTTGTCGAGTTTGCACCGCATCAGGGGACAGGTTCTCTGGACCGGGTCTTTTCCATAAAGCATAATCTGAATACATTGCCGGTCGGCTCGTTAGACATTGACGACACAAACGGCTGCCCGTATTTTTCGGCTGCAAACGAGCCAGGTGGATTGAATGGTTACGGTTTAGCCACCCGCTTTATTGCCTCGATTTACTGGCAATGGCTTTATCCCACTCACTTGCTGGTTGCTTACGAACTGGCTCTGACCACCAATGGTGCCCCCCTGGGCTCTATCCCTTGTTTGCGGCTACCTGAAAAAGCATTTATTGCTGTCGGCTGGCTTTTGAAAAGCTATTGGAACCCCGATTCATTGCTGTTTAACCCAATGGGTCAACCGGGGGCGGCATTTGTTTCGACACAAGTGGGTCATCCGTTTGCGATCATCACTAAGGGGCCTAACGGGCATGATGAACAAAAAAATGCTCCACCAGACCAGCCACTCGCGTCATCGTCCGGGCAGCAGGCCTCGGCAAGAACCACCCAGCTGAGAGCTTCTTTCACCAGCCCTCTGGATTCCGGCTCTGCCGACGGTAATGAAGACCCTGAACAACACCGACATACCTACGGCTTAGATTGTTACGTCGATGCCTGTAATGGCGTTTGTCAATTCAGACCACCAGCCGCCATCGGAGGGCTGGCTGAAGCAAATGAGGAGTGCCCCGTATGTCTTGACAAGCTTGACGATGTAATTACTGTTCCCTGTTGTTCGAAGAAAATTGACAGGCACTGTTTACAAAAGGTGATTCTGAGCGCTTCACGATGGTCCTGCCCACTTTGCAGAGGGGACCTGTCATCATTGGCACAATCACCGGATTTTGTAGCGGGCATAAAGGCACAGCAGGACTTACCAGATTCTTATAACGAGGCCTCGGGCATCAGATCCTCGCAAACGACTTATTTCGGGGAGGTCTCAGAAACAATCATCGAACCTGCAGGTTCTTTCACCAGCCTCCTGCATTCGAGCTCTGCCGACGGTAACCAACTGCATACTTTGAGTTTGTACTGTCCGGCCTACCCCTGTGATGGCGGCGTTTGTCGTTATCAAGTGCGAACAGTTATATTCAGCGAAGTGTCAGGGGCATCAGAAGATATAGGATATCTGGATGATTTAGATTAGCAGAACCCAAGCCAGCCCCCTCCTTAACCATTAAGTCTTAATTCTGGACTTGAACATCAAAGCGGCCAGCCCACCCAATACCATCCCGGATACCAGACCTCCCAGGTGAGCGGCGTTCGCCATCTGCCCCAGCAATGGCCCGAGAATATCGGTATAGCCGATGACCAGCCACACAAGCATAAAGCCATAAATCGCCGGAGGCAGACCCATGTAGAAACTCTTGTCCAGCCGTTCGCGCACCATGCTGTAACCCATCAGCCCGTAAACCACGCCGGAAAGACCACCAAAGAGCACAGAACCCTCTGACATGACATATTGAGCGAAGTTTGACAGCACCCCGGTCAGAAAAACCAGTCCCAACAGATGGGTACCGCCCTGATGCCTTTCAATTCGACCACCCAGTACGTAAAACATCAGGGCATTGAACACCAGATGAAGAATCCCGAAATGAATAAATATCGGCGTGATCAGGCGCCAGTACTCATGACTCTCCAGTGTGTGCTCCAGAGAGGCATAGTAGATGTAGCCGCTGGATAACTTGAAATCCACGAAGGTGAAACTGGAAATAGCCTGAATGTTCTCACCCAGATGAGTCAGAACCGCCACCACCAGACAGACCGCAAGGATCAGAAAGGTGAAGGGAAAGCTTTTCCAGGGAATGCTTTTGAAGAAGTTTCCGACCTCGGCTCCTCTGCGGGGGGGTGCTACTTCCAGTTCAAGCTCTCCGGACTGCCAGTCCCGGTAGAACTGTTCTACTGCGGCCCCCTGCTGCTCATTCTGGGTCCAGAGCACCTGCTTCCCGGATTCCTCGGTAATTCTGTGGGGCACTCCCTGCCGATAAAGAAAGTAGGAAAGTGCACTCAAATCCTTATGTGCAGAAAGTTCCAGCACCCTATACATAGTCGACTCTTGTAATGCTCAAACGATTTAGTCTAGCAGCCTGTCGGACTTAAGCGTCCGTAGCGAGGATTGCAAGAAATTGAGG
>NZ_JAHHPS010000257.1:0-2019 GCF_024606275.1 Endozoicomonas sp. SESOKO4
CAGCATTGTGATTTAGCTGCATAAGTTGAGGCGACATCTACCTTGAAAGTTACCGCAATGCAAGTAACCCCTGTAGCGATTCAGAAATTCTTGTCTATTCTCTGTTTGTTCTGCGAATAACAAGACCGGTCAATAATATTCCTCTATTTTTCAAGTGCAGAAAGTCAGCACAGGTTGTCCTGACTTTTTCTAACAGAACAGGAGGGTTGGGTTGGTGTTATTAACACAAGTTATTTGGAAAGATTTGAATACTTTTTTACCGTTTTTTCATGGCATTTGCACTTTTCCTAATGGTTATAATGACTGCGCAGTTGTGCCATTCCTCCACCATCATTGACCAACACTATCCCGATGGACGCAGGGCTCGGATTGAAATCAATAATGGCACAGATCCTCAGGGTATGAGTCAGTGGCGAATGAGTTTGCTGCTTCTGGAAGATTTCGATGACCAAAACAGCACCCTTTGCTTTAAGGCACCCGTGGTGTCAGCAGATTGGAACAGTATCGCACTATTGGTCAACAACCACTTGAGTAACTATTGCTATCAGCTGGTAATAGCCGCAAAGGAGCAAACATCCGTCTTCCAGGATGTCTCAAAACGTGCCTCTGAAAACAGCCTGCTTGTACGCTTGAAATCCAGGACGGCAGACAAACCGGAGTTGGCTTCTGTCGCCATCCACCAACTCCTGAGCGGCAAATCCCATGCTACCCCACTAACCCTTCTGGTTTACCCCGACAGGATGACTGACCCTGGGCTGGAAGTCGGCCAAACCCGAAATAGCACACTGACAATGACGGGAGACAGACTGGCTGGCAACGCAGATTTTTCCGGTGGAAGTTGGATCACTTTCACCTCAGCACCACAGTTTATGCGGCAGGACTGAAAGCTTCTCTGGGGCAATTGAGAGAACGGTTAACTGCGTAACTTGAGTTATTTTCCTGATCTATCCTTGCTCTTTGTACACCAGAATTCAAGGGTAGAATGACTAAACACTTACTCTTTGCAGGACCACTGTTACTCATGACATTGTCCGTCGTCTGTCAGGCTCAACCATTGACCAGACGTTTTGTTGTCGAGCTTGAACAAAAAGCAGGTGCTCCAAGCCAGAACGTTTTTATAACACCTGACCAACACACACTGTCGTGCACCTTGCCAGACATTGCCCGCACAAAAGGCTGTGCAGGATCAGATTTACCGTCTGATCATAAACAAGGCAGACTAAACGGTTGCGAGCTAAAAACGACCACCATTGAATCCATTTCGTGGCAGTGGCTTTACGCCAATCATCTGCTGGTAGTTTACGAACTGGTCCTGAACACCAAAAATACCCCTCTCAACTCCACCTCTTATTCATGGCTACCTGTAGAAATGGTTATCGCTGTCGGTTGGCTTTTAAAAAACTATTGGAATATCGACTCACCGTCGTTTAACCCGATGACACAAAAGGAGCTGTGTCAGGACCACCCGTTTTCGGCCATCATTACGATGCCTGGCACCGAAAATAATCAGCAACAACACCCGCCATCAGAGTCATCGGGGCAGCAAGCTCAGGAAGCCACCGCCCGCCCTGCTGGCTCTTTCAATAGCTTCCATTATTCTGACTCTGCCGGTGGTAGTGGAGGCTCACAGCAACATCGGCATACTCTGGGTTTAGATTGTTTCGTTTCTCCCTGTCATGGCGTTTGTCAATTCCGACCATCATCCGATAGCAGTGAGTCCGCTGAATGGCCGATGAATTCCGCAGCAAATTCGACAGGCCACACAGCAGCAACGCCCGGACAAAGCTCATGCCCACATGTCGACAATGGACACTGCCCGGAGTACGCAGGCCATGTGAATAACACAGATGTACTACTCATGGATGGCATTTCCCACCTCGCCGTCTCCGTGGACACTGACGTACCGCCGGAGTCCGATCCCTGTCCTATTTGTATGATTCACTTCCATGACCGTGATGTAGAGCTTGTGGTCGTCAAAAGCCAATGTTGTGGCAAGCGCTTCGATCTGGACTGTATTTC
>NZ_JAHHPS010000258.1:0-10590 GCF_024606275.1 Endozoicomonas sp. SESOKO4
CAGCATTGTGATTTAGCTGCATAAGTTGAGGCGACATCTACCTTGAAAGTTACCGATACTTTTAATAATTATCATTTGATACTTCATCAACAGTAACTATACCTACAACATTTTAAAATTGATTAGTTATTTTTTGTTATAGATATAATATGTGTCAATTTTTTATAAACAGCATTAGTAATTGAAATTTAGATTAACCCACAACATCAAAACAGATTTAGATATTTCATTAATCCTATAAATATTTCACATTAATTCATTATACACTGATAAAGTTTCTTGAAAACAACGATCCCAAGAAAACATTTTTGCTTGCTTGTAACCAGCAATTTTCAATTGATTCCTATGGTTAAGTACTTCTATAAGTGCAATTCGCAGAGTATCTACTTTAGGATGGTCTACTAAAACTGCAGCATCACCAGCCACTTCTGGTATTGAAGAAACATTCACTGCAATAACAGGGCAGCCAGCTTTCATAGCCTCAACAATAGGAATGCCAAAGCCTTCATAACTCGAAGGGTAAAGCAAAGCAAAAGCAGAATTATACTCTTTATTTAAAGCTTCATCACTTAATCTACCAAGCCAAGTAAAACGACCCGGAAGCTGTTCTTCTAAAAGTTTTTGCTCTTTAAATGAAAGTACACCGCCACCAACAATACGCAGTTTTAAATCATCAACCTTAGAAACAGCTTTAACTGCGATATCAAAGTTCTTATAACCAACACGAGCACCGATAAAAAGTACAGAGTCATTAGTTTTAGTTTCAAAATAAAGTGGCTTATAAGCATCAGACACCCCATTGTAAATGACTCGTATACGCTCATGGTCAACAGGACATATTTTCATCAGATCATTTGCCGTATTCTGAGAAACACAAATAATCAGATCACTATTCTGAATTGCTCTGTTTTTTTGCCAACTGTGAACCCATTTAGCAGGACCATTCCTGAACTTCTCATAAGTAAAATCATGTACAGTAGTTACAACTTTCAAACTACTAGCACTCGGCAATCTATAATAACTAGAGTGAAACACACCACCCAGCTCATTCACTAGGCAATCCCTATACCTTTCTAAGGGCCGATTACACTCGTTACTTTTTGGTAAAACTGCATACTCTACTTTGTTTATTTCACAACCATCCAACAAGTTTTCGAAATATACAGATATTCCCCCACTTGCTTGTAATCTTTTAATAATAGAATCAAAAATTATCATAAACTTTATGTTTTAGAGGTATTGATCGCGGCTTTAGAGGCTTTCATGATTTTTTTGTCTGCGGTTATGTTAAGGATGACGCGAAACCAGAAAGTGGCAGTTACCGTTAGAGGTATGGCTTAACCATAAACAATCAGAGAATCAGTAGCATTAAGATTTAGCTGTGCAAGTTGAGGTGACATCTTCCTTGAAAGTAACCGTCTTTCTCGGAACTATGACTCTAATCAAAGCAAAAAAGATCAAATTTATCAAACATGCCCTTAGAGTCCAAAGCTCCATTCTCGGTAGAACCATTGCTAATGGTGGAAGTACACACAAAAAAATTGAAAACTTTCCAAACAAAATATTTGCTCTTAACTTTGTCAAGAAAACTAGAAATGCAGCATATATTATTATGGAAAATAGACCAAAGTAGAAATATAACTGCCCAACAAATGAAATACCACCAATTATCCAAGGATGACTTCCTAGTGCTATATATTGATCTCTAAATTCATACAAAAAAGGTTCTAATCGATAACCTGAGGGTAAAGATTGAGAAAAAATATCCAGAAAAGAGAACGGCTGATTATATCCAACATCATTTGAGAAAAAATAATAATTAGAAACATTCGGGATAATAAACTCACCTAGAACGGTGATTAAAAAAAGAGGCATATTAGTTAAATCAAAGTTTTGAAATCTAAATACTGAGCGGCTAACAATCAATAAAAATACAAATAAAATGATTACTAGATGCTTAACTCTCAGCACTACTCCTCTTATTTGCATGTTCAATAGCATACCGAATAGAATAGCGGCAGCATAAATTCTAATTGACAATAATATTAGAATTGAAATCAACAGTACTGACAAGAGATAGAAGAAAAAACTTTTTAGAGGTTTATTTTTAATTTGAAACAATGTTATCGCCGAGCTGGTTAAGACAATTAACCAGCCAAGTCTGTTAAAATATGATCCATCTAATTTTGAAAAATGAATATATGTACCAGCCGTGATATTATATAGCCAAATACAATAAAATAAAGAAGCACACAACAATATGAATGCAGTAAGATCCCAGTACTTAGAACCATCATCAAAATATGATAAAGAAGCAAATGGTTTAGCTTCGGCCCTTAAAAAAACATAGTTCACCAAAATAATAAAAAGATAGACCATCTTTATTAATTTGATAACTTTTTCGTTTTCACCAAAATTAACACTAATTAGTTCCGAGAGATTAAAACTAATGAATGGAATCGAATAAAGATAAAACCCAAATACTATGTATAAAGATAGAAAGATTAAAAACAAGTCAACAACTGTTAATTTCTGTCCATTTAAACGGAACAGAAATTCCAGCAAGTATAATAAAACGATAAGTGAAAATAAAATCACATCAATCGGAAATTTTGAGTAATCATTAAATAAGATAGCTACTGAGCAAAACAATCCTAAAAATAATAATAAAAATAATCTAAATTTCATGGCTTTAAGATATTAATAGTTTAGGGTGCTTAACAAAGAATTTTATCACAGAAAGCAAAAACTTATAATTGTGACAGAACTTAAGTAAGTTCTTTTTATAAACCCTTGAATAGCCATGTAAAGCTTTAGATGAAGTACCAATAGATGATCGAGAATGTTTTAAATAATATGCATCATAGCTCTGACTAACATAGACCTCCACCCCACTAAATATAAGACGAATCCAAGTATCCCAGTCTTGACATGATACTAGCCCTTCATCAAAGCCACCTAATGCAATTAAGTCTTCTCTTTTTACCATAACAGTGGGAGACGGTATAAAACAAGAATCAAGAATTTCTTTTCTTGAATTTTTACCAACAACATATCGATATTCACCAATTTTTTCTTCACTTTCATTTACGATATAAGCCCAAGAATAAATCAAACCAGCCTTTTTATTTTTATTTGCAATTTTAAGTTGATTTTTGATTTTATCTCTACCCCAGTAATCATCATCATCCACAAAGCAGACCCAATCAGTAGTAGCGATATTCAATCCCAAATTTCTACAATACTGCGCTCCTTTAGAAACATTTAAATATATATATTTAATATTCAGCAGTTCTCTGTATTTAGAAACAGTTATTTCATACTCATAGGGGCAAGTTGAATTATCATTTACAATTAGCACTTCATTGACAGCATGTGATTGATTTACAATCGAAATCAATAATTTTTCGAGAAGATCAACCCTATTATATGTAGGGATTATAACACTTACACTCATCATTTTTTAAAAAATTTAAAGTCAATTTTAATAGGTGTTTTTTTAGAGGTCAATTGAATCACATTAAAAACACCAGAGGCAGAGTACCCACGATTTATACTTAAAATGTCAGCATATAAATAGACAACCATATTTTCATATTCAACCTTGGTTACACCATTATTAATAACTACTTTCCCAAATAGACTAATATGATAGCTCGGCTTAAATAATCTAAGAGATGAAATCAAAATACTAATACAAGAGTTAGTTATTTTATACCGATAGATATCTAAACCTGCCCATGAATAAAGTATCAAACTATTACTATTGAAGAAGAAACTATTAGATGGAGGTTTTTTTTTTCTATCTAAAGGAAGAGAAATCATATTTGATTTGTAAAGTGACTTTGTAAACTGCTCACCACCTAAAACAGGTGTACATCGTCGGCCCCTCGACTCTAAATATGGAATTGGCAAGCCATTAGTTATAAAACCTTTGACACTACCAAATACAGCTGAATAGTTTGTTTTTTCTACAATTCTTAAACCTGAGCTTTTTAAATAATGCTCTCTCAATATATGCTCTCTAGATATATTGTTTAGACTGACATCTCCTAACTCATCCTTAGCTCTATCCAGAAAATACAACAAAAAGAATGAGTAATCAATAAAATTATTATAAGGATACCAACCAATATGATTCAATGAATCAAATTCATAATTACTGGTTGTGAACCTTGAACACTCATTTAAAACAAGAGGAATATGATCGTTTTCAATATTTGAGGATATGACTGACAAAATCAAATTTGCAGCTCGCTTATACTCCTCATCTCCTGTTTCCTTGTATGCAGCATATAAACTGTAAAAAGCAGGACCATAGCCAAATGTTTGGAACTGCCCTCTACCTAGATAATTAAATTCTCCTGAATTCAAAGTCAATAGTGCAGTAATTCTAACTGACTTAAAAAATCTTCTTTCAATATTCTTTGAACCTGTGATTTTGTATATTTCGTAAAGTAAAAATGAAGAAAATGCATGATATTGAGATGATCGAACTTTCCTTGCATCCCAAATAAAACCATCTCTATCTTGCCTAAATTTCAAATAAGCGAATAGTTTCAATGGTAACTTCTTAATTTCCCCACGCCTTAATTTACATACAGTATTTAAAAGAATCCAGTTAGTAGCTTTCGAGTCATTATATTTTTCAGACTCTCTTATTTTTTTAAGACATGGCTTTTTTACAATATCATCGTTGATAAATGATAACGCGTACTTATTAAATTCCCAATGAAAGCTTGCATTAGATATATCGGTATCGTCTATTTTTGTAAAAATATATTCTTTGAGATAGTCATATTTATTAGAATTTTTTTGGTTAGTTATTGTAAATAATAAAAATGAATACCCATAGTACCATCTCAATGCATCATAATCACCATTATACGTCTTTGACTGAATATCATCTAGTATGCTAGCTGTTAGCATACTCAGCATATTTCTTGACACAATTATCTAAGCCCGTGAAATTTTTTTATAGTGAAGTAGAAGTAATGATGTCCAACATATAGCCACTGCAATATTGGAAAATGCCAAATATAAATAGCCCCATATATATGAAACTATCAAATATACAAAAAACGAAAAAATAGCTGATGGTAATGCTACTGAAATAAACATATCTCTTAAACTATGTTCTACAGTTATTCTAGAAAGTATAAGTCCAGGAATAATTTTCATAATAACTAAAGAAATGACTATAGAAAAGCATACAACATACAGGTTTTCTACTTCACCATTAACTAGAATAGAAATAATAAAGCTTCCAAACAATGAGAATAAACCCAATATCAACAGAGATACACCAAGATATATCGACTTAAAGAATGCTTCTGCCTTTTTTCTCTCTGATTTAGATTTGCAATTTGATAAGACTACTACATTCTGTTGATTTAAAATCATCGGCAAGATGTTTGACAAATTTGCAACAGCGAGAGCTACTGAGTATTTTCCAACTATAGTCGATGTAGAAAAAATGGACAAAAAAAAGACATCCGCCTTATATATAAAAAATGTAACTACGCCATTTAGATGTGACCACAATGAAAATGTTCTCAAGTCACTTTTAATACGCTGATAGAACTCATTACTGAATAA
Source organism: Endozoicomonas sp. SESOKO4 (assembly GCF_024606275.1). NCBI lineage: Bacteria > Pseudomonadati > Pseudomonadota > Gammaproteobacteria > Oceanospirillales > Endozoicomonadaceae > Endozoicomonas > Endozoicomonas sp. SESOKO4. Next base: position 5,599 of record NZ_JAHHPS010000258.1, read on the forward strand.
TAGTTTAGTCACTGTACCAGCTTTTATTCTAAATAATGGATTGAATGCTCTCCAGAGAAAGGTGTAAAAAACTAAGACAAGAAAATCCTTCATCGCCAAGTATGCCAGCGAATCGAAGTATAGTATTGGAACTGTGAGTATTATGTTAAATATGCAGCGATACACAGACATTGTGGTTACAGAAGATTGCTTCGATATAGATACGTTATAAACACAACTTGTTGAATTATATATATCAGAAGTCTGTATAAAGAAGAATGAAAGAAGCGCAAAAATAATTGACTTATCAGAATTCAAAAAGAATAATAAATAGCAGACAAATAAATATAAACCAAGAGCAATTACTTTTATTATAGAGAAAGACAAATAGTCATTAACCTTCTCGATTACTTCAATATTAGAAACTCTTCTTCTTAATAAGATATTCTCTACTGCCACATTAAATACATTAAAGAATACAAAAGTACTGGCTACCGCTGAGACTAAACCATAAGCCATAACGCCTAAACTTTTATTTATAAGATAGATAATTAGAAACTGAGAAGATACCAAAAAAAACTTTTCAATGACTGATAAAATTATTAATCCCGAAATTCTTTTTCTCATTCTAAAAAAAACCTTGTTTTCATATCCAATATCGTTCCACAAGGAATTTTAATCATTGAATAAGCACTAAGATTAATCAAATACTTTATCAGTTTATATTTATAGGGCCTAAACTCTGCCTTATACCAAAGATATCTTTTTATAGCTTCACTACTCAAAAGGTATTTTGTAAGTTTGTCAGGCAATGGTCTAGTACCTGCCCAATCTGTACAAACTTTTATCACATCTTTTGAGTTTTTTGCCAGCCCTGTTGGAATGAAGCGGCAATGTACAACCCACTCACCTACCTGGTCTCTCACATACATCACACACTTCATCCCTTCTGGAACTGTAACTTCGTCTATCTCAATAACAATTTTCTTACCGTTAACTAAATGACCAGTTACACTTCTTACTTCATGCTGATAGTATATGTTACTATCGGTATGGTGTATGACTTCCCCACCAATTTCAAAACAACCAACCACTTCTTTTTTAAATCTGTATCTGGTAACAAAATCCATTAAATAGGAATCAGTTAGTAGCTCTAGCCTAAGCTCTCTGTATATTGAACTATGAACAGCTGTATCATTTGTTTTTAATTTAAACTTCCCTTCACTTAGTTTTATAATTCTTTTTGTAATAAATCTGGATGCAGTACTATATTTTTTTATTATTTGTTCTTCATATCTTTGACCATATCCTTTTTCTAAAGAATAAAATGAGTTTGAATCAGCAAATTCAACACCCCAAGGTAACACTATATTAATGCCATCAACCTGCAAGCTTTCAATAACATTATTATTCCACTTAGCCACAAACATTTTCAGATTTATTTCCTAAAAATATTTTTTCAAAGTTTTCAGTATATATTTCATAAGAATGGTGGGTTTGAACAAAATCTCGACACAGCCCACTTATTCTTTTCCAATCATTTAATATTTTATTAATATTTGAACTGTAATCATTGGCAGAATAACCGAATACAGCTAATGAAGGCTCAATAGAGTAAAGCTGTTCTCCATTACCAACAAATGACGTTACAACTGGAGTCCCATTTGCCATTGCTTCCAAAAGAGACATACTCATACCTTCAAATCGAGATGGTAAAATAACATAACTATATTGCGAGTATAAAGCTTGCATTTCACTTTTATCTATAAACCCAAGATAAGTTGCTTTCAGATCACTGACGTAGTGCGGGCAAACATAATCTATCGAATGACCGTATTCAGAAACGAGCTCGTTAATGACATCCATTCCCTTTGCATAATAATTATCAGATGTGACAAAAAGCCCCTTTCCATTTCTTTCTTCAAAATCGTTAATCAACTTAGGAAGTTCTACAGCGTTTGGTAGTAGTGCATCGACGACTATATTTTGTTTTGCAAGCCACATTTGTACGTAGTCTGATACAGCAATATTAATCTTGTCTTTTGCAGAAAATTTCTGAAGCACACTACCCCGCAAATGTATCAGGAATTGCTTTAAGCTACGCCTTCCTATAAGGCATTTACCATAACCATAATAGGAGCCGTGATGGATATTGTAGACATTGGCATGTTCAATCCCGAACCCAAACTCGCCATTACAAATTACAATATCATAACTGCCCAAACTCTTCTTATGTCTACTTGCTGTAATCAATGGCAGCCCCATAAAAAAAGCCAAATATTTTAATATAGAAGAAACTTCCCCCTCAATAGTTATGTATTCAATCTCCCACCCTCGGGCTCTTAATATTCTATCAATCAGTTTATTTACTGACTCTACACCTCCATATTGTTTTTTATATGGAGTTACTATTAAGCACCTCATCTTAAAACAACTCTGATCAGCGGTAAAAAAAACATTTTTAGAAACATATTAATAACAAACAACAACTTTGCAACTTTCAAGCCCCAATTTAAACCATATCTCTGTGAGAATCTTTCATAATACTTGTTATAAAAGTAGGAGTTATATTTAACACAATAACAATATTGTTTTAGTCTATTTTGTCTCTGCCCACCAGTTCTTACATCAGTTCGTGCCATATGGAAACAAAGTGCACTTTCAGTCATTAAGCACAAGCCTCCGTTGACATATGAATTCATTTGAAAGTCTGTTTCTTCTCGATAGCCATTACCTGGAAAATAATATTCATCAAACATATATTTACTTAAATAACTTCGTTTTGATAAAAATAAAGCATGGGTAAAGGGAATAAAAACAGTATCATTTGAAATTTTTTTTCCAAATTCAATAGTTAAGGTTGAAAGATCAATTAAATCTTTTTCATTGTAAGTTTTTCCCTGTTGAAAATACTTCTTTTTGCTCGCCTCTAGATCTTCTGCGGGCTTCATCATAACTATTTGCCCTGAAACAATTACATCCTCTCTTTTAGTTCGCTTTAATAAATCAAGACAGATCTTTATATAATCCTTATCAAGGTATGCATCGTCCTCACCGAATAAGACATATTTACCTACTGCTATTTCAATACCAGTATTTCTTGCAGCTGCAGCACCTTTTTTATTTTCTTTTTTAATATATCGTAATATGTTTTTTTTCTGAAGTTTATTTTTCTCATTCAAAAAACCCTTTAACCCCTCCGTTCCACCATCATCAACGTATATTATTTCGAGTACACCATCTTGCTGTATATATGAATCAATAGTTTTCTTAATCGCATATAGACGATTTGATGTAGGAATTATAATAGACACTTCGCTTTTCACGTACGCCCCAATTATTTATCAGACATGTATATATAAGCACTATAAATAAGCATCTTTACATTTTTTCTAGAGCATATTCTTAAGACTGCGTGAGCATCAGAACCCATTTCTTTTTAATTTCACGTATGGCTAAAATAATTTTTAACCTAGTCACTACCAAATATATCTCTCGTGTATACCTTCTCGATTACATCCTCAAGCTCTTTAGCCTTTCTATTTGTAATAATCAAATCGCTATTATTCTTAAATTCATTTAAGTTTTTTATCACTTTATAATGAGAGAACTCGACATCATCTATTGTAGGTTCATAGACTATAACTTCTATCCCTTTTGACTTGATACACTTCATAACGCCTTGGATAGCAGAACTTCGAAAATTATCTGAGCCATATTTCATGACTAAACGATAGACACCAACTACTTTAGGATTACGGCTTATTATAGAGTCAGCAATAAACTCTTTTCGTGTTTTGTTTGCATCTACAATGGCTTTGATAATATTATTAGGAATAACATCAAAATTTGCTTTTAGTTGTTTTGTATCTTTAGGCAGACAGTAGCCGCCATAGCCAAAACTAGGATTATTGTAATGGCTCCCTATTCGAGGATCTAAACCAACCCCATCTATTATCTGTCTAGTATCTAAGCCATGACTTTCACAGTATGTATCCAGCTCATTAAAGTATGCAACTCGCATTGCCAAATAAGTATTTGAGAATAATTTTATTGCTTCAGCTTCAGTAGAATTAGTCAAAAGAACATCAATTTTATCTTTTATTGCTCCTTGCTTAAGCAAATAAGCAAAACGTTCTGCTCGCTCAGATTGCTCGCCAACTATTATACGTGCTGGATATAGATTATCATGAAGTGCTTTTCCTTCTCTCAAAAACTCTGGTGAAAAGATGATATTATTAAAGCCAAGCTGTTTTTTGATACGCTTTGTATAACCTACAGGCACTGTAGATTTAATAACTATAACTGCACTCGGATTGATCAGCATAACATCTTTAATGACAGATTCAACAGAACTGGTATTAAACTGGTCTGTTTCACTATCGTAATCTGTTGGAGTTGCAATAACTACAAAATCTGAGTTTTGAAATGCTTCCTTTTTACTACATGTAGCTCGCAGGTTAAGACTTTCATTTCTCAGAAAACTCTGAATTTCTGAGTCTTCCACAGGGCTAACTCCATCATTAATCATCCTTACTTTATGCTGAAGTATATCCAAAGCTACAACTTCATTATATTGAGCTAAAAGAATCGCATTAGAAAGACCAACATATCCCGTACCTGCTATAGCAATCTTCATATTATATATTTTTTCCTGTAAGAAATATCACTTAGGGTAGACATTAAGCCCCACCCACAACACAAAGACCCAATCTTGTACGCCCTGAACAACCGTCTCGTGCAGCGTGTTCACGTTTCGCATTATCTGCCCAGAAGTCCAGCAGCTTCCTTGTATGTAAGAGCAGAGACTTTCCTGCATTCATCAGGGATAAAATGACATTACCAAACAGCCGGGTTCCACTTTTCGCCTTATGCGTCGAGATTTCTTCAATAGCTCCACTTTCGTAGAGGTTCGCCTGCGCAGCATGTGCAAGATACCTTTTCAACGTCACAACGACCACGGCAAAATCATGAAAGTGCCTGCCCAGCAAGGACTTCAGCCAGATAGCGTGT
>NZ_JAHHPS010000259.1:0-8528 GCF_024606275.1 Endozoicomonas sp. SESOKO4
TGCAGGAAACAACGGAGCCATACTATGTACCCGAAAGTACTCCCCTGCATACTCAGCTGTTTAATTTTCAGAAATCTAAAGAGCGTGTCGCACTGGTGGTCGATGAATATGGCGATATTCTTGGCCTGGTGACGCTGGAAGATATCCTGGAAGAAATTGTGGGTGATTTTACCACCGATGTATCCGACTCCAGTCAAGATATTACCCCTCAGGAAGACGGTAGCTACATCATTGATGGTTCGGCCTCTGTAAGAGATATTAACCGTTCTCTGGGTTGGAAGTTGCCCACTGAGGATGCAAGGACGATCAACGGTTTGATCACCGAGATGATGGAGTTTATTCCGGAATCCAGTGTTTGTCTCAAGATAGGTGGCTACCGGTTTGAGATTATGCAGGTCAAGGACAACCGGGTAAAAGCAGTGAAGATTTTCACTGCTTAACTTGAATGATTAATTTCGCTGAATGAATTTTGGTTTTCGCCAGCCCGAGGGTTAGCGATTTTGCGGGTGGCTGTGGCTGGCATGAAACTGAGGTGCATCCAGTGGAATAGTGGTGTTCAATCCCACGTTCAGAAATTCTACCAGCATTATGGCGGTCAACCCCCAGATCAGATATTCACCGTATTGATACGAGGGCATGGAGTAGGTTTTTTCGTTCATACTCCAATGGTGAAACTGTAGATTGTCCGGATTGGTGAGAAAGTCCAGTGGAACGTGAAAAATGCGGTCCAGCTCTTCAATATTGGCGCTGAGCGACAAGTTTTCCGGCACAGAGCCGATGACAGGGATCACTTTGATACCGAAGCGGGAAATGACCGGCCCCATAGTGCCCAGAATCTGAACTGAAGATGGTTTCAGGTCTATCTCTTCCTGGGATTCTCTCAGGGCGGTATGGATCAGGTCACGATCGTCGTCTTCTCGTTTGCCGCCGGGAAATGCCACTTCTCCGCTGTGTTTGTTCAGGTGAGTAGCCCTTCGGGTCAGGATGATTTCGGTGGCCTGTCCCTGGTTATTGGTCACCAGAGGTACAAGAACGGCGGCTTCCGGAAGAGGGGTGTCTATACTTCTTGGCTGATGTTTGTGGAGTCTTCGCTCAATATCTGTAATCAACATATAACACGGGAATCTCTGGCTTTCACGGCGACATTCAGATGCTTAAAAAAACAGAATGGCATTGGAAAAGGCGCCGTTGGAACATTGTTATTATCGACCTTGGATACCAGACTGCCTGTAACACCGGGCAGGGCTATCATTCCTTAGGTGCAACGCTGTTTTTTCGTGCTTTAAAAAGATCATAACACAGATGTTTTTTACAGCGTGCTCCATCTGGTAAAGAAATGTTATGCATTTTCTACGCCAATTTTGATTAAAGTGACTTCGGTTATGAATCGGGTTAAGGTGAAGAAAGATTTTCATAGTTAGAAGGAAAAACAGTGAATTTCTGCAGTGAATGTGGTGCTAAGGTCAGTAAGAAGATCCCCTGTGGCGATAACCGATTACGTGATGTTTGTGACGACTGTGGCAAAATTCACTATCAAAATCCGCTAATCGTCGCAGGTTGTCTGCCGGTCTACGAAGGTAAAGTGCTCCTCTGCAAACGCGCTATCGAACCGCGCAGGGGGTACTGGACATTGCCCGGCGGTTTCATGGAGCTGGGAGAAACCCTCGAACAGGCTGCCCTTCGGGAAACCATGGAAGAGGCCGGAGCAGAGGTTACGCTCCAATCATTGTATACCCTGTTTAATATTGTTCATGTGAGCCAACTCTCGGTATTTTTTCTGGCTCATCTTGATAAACCTGAGTTCTGCGCCGGTGAAGAGAGTGAAGCAGTAGCTCTTTTCAGCGAAGAAGATATTCCATGGGATGAATTGGCTTTCAATACCATCAGTCGTACCCTTCGCCATTACTTCAGTGATCGTCAAACAGGTTGTTTTCCTCAGCGGATGGAAGATATCGCACTGCCTGACCGCAGAGTGCTTTCTTAACTAAAGGATTATCCTACATCAGGTTGGAGCAGCGTGAACGACAGGCCGGAAATTACCGATCAGCAGTTAGTGAAGCTGGCAGGCGGGAAAGCTTTTTCCCAGGGGAAGGGATACTACCAGGAAGGCCGGGTCGGAGAGCTGTCGCTTCAGGGTGAGAGAGTATCTGCCAAGGTCATGGGTAGCGTGGTATATCGGGTCAATCTGGTTTATACCCAGAGTGCCCTGGACGGCAGTTGTGATTGTCCTGCTTCCGACGGTATCGACTTTTGCAAGCATTGCGTTGCTGTGAGCATGGTATTACGGGATAAAGTATCTGTGCTCCGGTTGAAAGAAGGCGCACAGGCCACCGACATACTGGCAGCTTATTTATTGCAAATACCCAAAGAAGAGCTGGTGGGACACTTTGTTGAAATGATAGACAGTAGTCGTTCAGTGCGAGAGCAATGGTTGCTCAAGGCTGAGACAGCGTTGGGGATAATGGATAAAAAAACCATCCGCAAACGAATAACCGCCGCCATTCCCTATAATCGTCATTGTTTTAGATATGCCCAGGTCAGGCAATATTTTGCCAATGTTGAACAGGTAATATTTGCCCTTGAATCGCCACTAAAAAAGCTGGCAGCCAGTGACCAGATGGCGTTGCTGGACTACGCTATGTCCCGAATCTTTCGTGCGCTGGAAACCATCGATGATTCAGGAGGTTTCAGGTTTGAGTCTATCGCTCAGCTACAGAGGATGTATGTTGAAGCCTTTGCTGCACTGAGTGGGTCTGAAGCGTCAAAAGCCCAACATCTCATGGAATTACTACTCAGGCATGAAGGTGGATGGCATGGTCGCATTCCGGATGATTTCAGTGAGGTAATGACTTCGGAGTGTTGGGAAGCTTTCCTTGATATCGCCCGGGCCCGTTGGGATGGGTTACCCAGGCTTAAGAGTGATAACTGGCGGGATCGATTCATTTATGACCGTTTGCTGAGGATTCTGCAAGTCGTACCCAAGCTGGAAAATGACTACAAGACTTTGATCCATCTCTATAAAAAGATCGCCAGGACAGAGGAGGAGTATCTGGTTATTGCCCGTTCTCATATGGAGCTGGGTGAGTATGATGAGGCCTGGAATTACCTCGATATGGCCCGGCAGGGCAGTAGTTTTAGTGAATCGGCCCGGATTCATGAACTGCAACAGTTACTGTTATTGAAGACGGGGCGTAACACTGAAGCTTTGCAGGACGTTTGGGAGCAATTTAAAGAGTCACCGACACTGTCTACTTTTGAGCACTTACAAGAGCTTTCAGAAGACCTGAACAGTCAGGAAGACTGGCGGCAAAAAGCCATAGACTGGATGAAAGAGCGGGTTGTCAGCACTCAGGGTTATCACCACCACCGTGTGTTAAACACACTGATGATGGCTTTTCTTGCTGGATCGGATCTGGAGTCAGCCTGGCAACTGGTCACAGATGCAGATCCGGATGCTACATTGCTCTACGAGCTGAGAAAACATTTTCGGCAAGATGGAGAACGTTCTCGTTTTCTCTATGAGAAGCTCGTTAAGGATTGTGTTCAGAAAAGAACGAGTAAAAGTTATCAAGAGGCGGTTGAACTATTGGTTGAATGCCAGCAGATATTGGCAGGACTGAATCAGCCGCAGGCATTTAGTCGGTGGCTTGATGAGCTGCGTGAAGAATACAGGACTAAAAGGAATTTTATGCGTTTTCTCAATGAGGCGTTTCCCGGACTTTAAACTCAGGAAACGCTTACCGGCCAGCTTTCAAAGGCTGGCTCTTCATAAGGGTGTGCCGATCTCAACGCGGCAATGGCTGCTTTCAGGTACTGCTCCTCACAGATCATTTCAACCTTGAATTCCTCAACGATTTCCACCATATCCTGCCTGCCAATGAAAGGGTCGCTGCCATTCAGCGGTCTGAACTGACCCTGGCCAGCTGTTTGCCAACAACAGCTGTCGTAGTTTTCGTAACGCCCGGCACCAGTCGCAAAGACGGCAGTTTTCACCGATTCAAGATGACTTTCAGGAACAAAAAAGCACAGCTTATGCAGGGTCATGTCATTGTCCAGCAAAATGATTGAAAACCGGATTGGCATACATCTTCAGGAACCAGGGTTGATGAGCCTTTGGGCACAGAGCCAAACGGTCATCGAAATCTCTGACTTTACTATCAAGCGACTCATCCGGGCAAAATTTTTCAAATAGGGCTTTTAAAGAACACTCTGTCACATGGGGATAGGCACTGCGGAGTCGATCAAAGGCAATCAGATTGGAAGCAAACAGGTAATAGTTCTGATGAACCTGACGATCCACTTCTTCAACAACCTGGTTGGCGTTTTCATACTTTTCCTTCAGCGGTGTGCCAAAAGCTACATGGACACCGCCTTTGAAACCATTAATGCCAGTCACGATGCTTTGAAGGTCTTCACCTTCGAACTTTTCATAATTGCCCTGGGCTTCAGTCGCGAAGAGTTCCCTGGCTTTGGCCAGATCGCAGGGGTCGTATTCGTAAGCAATTGATACGGGTACCAGGTTCATGGAACGAATGCTGTCGGCAAAAGAAGTATCCGCAGCTTTTCGGCTCATATGAAACATCTTGATGATGGCGGAGTCGGTTTTGTCATCACCGTCTTTTGCCCGTCCTTCACTCTGGGCGATCCAGACGGGATGCCCGGTATCAATGGAATGATGAATATAGGCTGACAGTGTCTGATAAGCCTTGAGCTTTTCCCGGCGGCCTTCTATGGATCGTTTGACGATAAAACTTTTGTTGAGGCGCATCAGATCACTGACAAAAGGTCTTTGCAGCAGGTTGTCACCAATGGCTATTCGAACGGTTTGCATGCCCTGTTTATAAACAGCGAGATTGACAAAGGCAGGATCCATAACGATGTCCCGGTGATTAGACACGAACAGGTAAGCCTGCTCTTTGTCGAGTTGGTCCAGTCCGGAAAAGCTGATGCCGGAAGTGCTGCCTTCAATGACACGGGTCAGGTAAGGTTCAATGACCTCCTGCAGTCCATCAATGTTATGAATGTTCTTTAGCTTGTAGCGCAGTCTCATAGCAGTCAGCCAGCTCGCAACACCACCAAGGAAGCCTGGCATGTTGGGGTACTGATGATGTACCAGCGCCTGAATCAGTTCACGGTCCAGCAACAGGCGGTTCAGGACAGGCCTTACCTCTCGATCGTGATAGGGGCGGATTTCTTCAAAGCGTTCCATCTGTTCGGGATTATTGCCTTATATAACAGCGGTGAGTTAAACCGTTGAGTATATAGGTATTAAAACAAAGGGTCTGTAGCGGGGTTGTGGCACTTTGTAACGGTTTGAGAATTAAGGTGGGTGGGTGTATGTATGTTTGTTGATGTGGGTTTCACTGATTTATGAGTTATTCAAAATTGAAACCTTGCAGTATTCCCTGTCTCGAGTGTGTATACTCCGCCCCTACGAACACATCAGCGTTCCAATAATGAAATAACTGGGCAGTCGTCTGCTCAAAATGGCTAGAGGTAGCAGATGTCATTGAATAAAAAGTGCTGCGGTGGGCTGCTGGCCTTCTCATTGCTGTTTTCCCTGAGCGGTTGGACTGCTGACTTTTCCAGCCTGCTTAAGCAGGCCAGCTCCGGCGACGAGCAGGCCATACTTGAAGTGGGTAGCCTGTTGGTGGCTGGTAAAGCGAAGCCGGAAAATGCCAGTCAAACCCTTTCTCTACTGGAACCTCTGGCGAACCAGGGCAATGTTCAGGCGGAACTGTTGCTGGGTAAGGCCTATCGAGAGGGGCTGGGTGGTGTCACCAAAGATCCCGGAAAAGGGTTTCAACTGATCGAACGTGCGGCAGGTCGGGAAGGCAAGAGTGCAGAGGCTCAGTACGAGCTGGGGAAGTCCTATTATGAGGGAGCAGGTACAGACCGTAACCTGATTGCTGCTTATATTTGGACTGCTCTGAGTCTGGAAGATTCTGCGGGAGATTTTCAGACTGCGGCCCGTAAACAGAAGCAGGAACTGTCTGAATTGCTTAACCCTGCCCAGAGAGCTAAAGCAAATGAACTGATCAGTCAGATCAGGACGGTCTATCTGAAGTAAGCTGGCTTTACGACGGTGGCTGTGTTTTTATAAAAGTATGATTAAAATATTCTGTCCTGATAATCTCCTTGAGGCCCAGTGCCTCAAGGATGTTCTGTTGAACCATGGCATTGCCTGCCATCTGGGAGGTAGCTATTTGACGGGGGCCGTTGGTGAACTACCCGCTAGCGGTTTGCTAGCGCTCTACGTTGAAGATGGCGATGCCGGTCTGGCCAAAGCAATGATCGAAGATTACCTCAAGGCGTCTCCCGTTCTGGAAGACTCTGCTGAGGTTCAGGAAGACTGATTATGTGTGGTCGTTATACGTTGATGGCCGACCAGATCAGCCTGAGCTGGCTGGGTATTCGTCAGCCAGAAGCCAATATCCCGTCCTACAATGTTGCGCCTGGCGAACAGGTGCTTATTGTCAAACATAATAATCAGGGCGATTTAGAAAATGCTCGGGTTAAGTGGGGGTTGGTTCCTCACTGGCTGCAGGATTTTTCCAGAGCCCAGATTAATGCCAGAATCGAAACCGTTGCCGACAAACCGATGTTTCGCAATGCCCTGAAAAAGCGACGTTGTCTGGTTCTGGCTGATGGCTGGTTCGACTGGCAGAAAGTGCGGGACCGCAGTCAGCCCTGGTATATACGACCGAAGTCGGGTGGATTATGTCTCTTTGCCGGTCTTTGGGAAAGTTATCCTGTGGATGACCAACTAAGTTTCGAATCCTGTGCAATCCTCACTTGCCCTGCTATCGGCGATATATCACCGTTGACCGAAAGAATGCCTGTTTTGTTGCAACAGAAACAGGCTAACGATTGGCTGGGTGAAAATTATGAGACGGTTTTTGACAGTCTGAGCAACCCGGCTGAGAAGGTTAGCAAGCTGTCTTTTTATAAAGTGGGCAGAGTGGTGAATAACGTCTCAAACAAGGGGCCAGAGTGCGTGAGGAAACTGGTAGCTCGCAATTAAAGCACTCCCTCGTTGCTCACGACAAAAAGGTGAGGGGAGTCAAGAGGCCCCCCTGTTCCGATTAATGGGTACCCGCTCCTGAAGTGCTCCGAGGATCTAGTAATTGTCCAATTATGATGATTTTTTTGGTTATTTTATTATGCAATATATAAAGAAATGGTCGACTAAATTGGATTGATTTTCTCTGATTGCTCTCCACAAACGATCTCGAAAATGACATGTGTGTGACAGCTGCGGCTCGGGTTCCATCTTTATTAACCTCAATTGCGCAATGTTGACGAACCACATTAATGTAAACAGGTAGAGTGACGGATAGCATAGTTCCTAATTCGAGGGGGTTTGTAAAAAGAGAATGTAAACCTGTTCTATCGAAAAATTTCTTCAATTCAATGTTCGAATCAACTTTAAAGGGTGGAAGTCCAAGAGAGATTTTTGAATATGATGGGCGTGATTCTTCAGAGTTTAAGGATGAAAATAATGCTTTTATTATTTTTGGTGATATCTCATGAGGCATTATACCTTCCGGAGGTAAAACCAAAATCATTTCATGCGCCCCCTGGTAAGGAACAGTAACTGCCTCCCAATCATTATGATTTGTGTATTGTATGGAACTGATTTCCTACTCCATAAACTGCTCTAAAACAACTCTCTGGTTATTGGGTAAGGTAAATACGCCTGTATTTCGGACATTAAAAGACCTTTCCCAAAGCCCCTTGAAGTAAATAGAATTTATGAGTGCCAAGGTGGTATCTGGGGGCCATTGGTCGACGTGGCAAAATTGAGGAACCATGCCATGGGTTAATTGGCTAAATAGTCTGTTGAGCTCATCAGCGAGGTTTTGTAAAAATACACGGTCGAAGAAGTCGACTTTATCACGAATATCGGCGTTTATTTGTTTAAGTCTCTCACGATAAGTTTCCCGAAGTTCAAGTTCACTGGACAAGAGCAAACAATTCTCAATGAAGTATTCGTCCCGTGCAAAAGATGTTGCGATTGATGCTGTTGCACCGGATGACTCAGAGTAATTATCCCCCAGGTAGCTTTGTAGCAGTCGCCTGGTTTCGCCAGTAGCCCCCATGAGTATTAGTGCCAGTGATCTGAAAAGGCCATCAGGGGAGATAAGAAAATTTTCAGGCGTTTCTTTTGCTGCCTGGCTAAATATATTTATGGCAAGCTCCAGATTCCCCTGCGATTCATCCGACTGTGAACCGGGATTTGAATCAGGATTTGCTGGTATTGCCGATTGGGAGGGCATTGTGTCATATTGAAGTTCCTCGTCAGGATTTTTTTCATGAAACGCTGGGGAGAGTGAAAATCTTTCACGATTCTGATTGAAGTCGTAGGTGTCACAGGTCTCGGCCTGAAGTGGCGAGGGTAGCGAAAGGAAATGAAGCAAACTGACTGACAGCAGAACACGACTGTACTGCAAGTTTATAACGGGAGACTTGTTTGATAGTACCATGTTAGCACCCTGTCTTCTTAATATCAGGGCTTGTCTCAATAT
>NZ_JAHHPS010000260.1:0-2757 GCF_024606275.1 Endozoicomonas sp. SESOKO4
TACGAGCATGGCTGGGAGAAATACTTCAGGGACAATGTACCTAAATGGTCATTCTCCCACGCAGAAAGTATTCCTTATTCTTACGCTCTGGGTAGATTCTTCGAGTCAAGGATTGCAGCGCCAGAGGAAACCCCTCCCTGAAAAAACAACTCAATTTTACTGGCGTTGAACTTTTGCCACTGTGAACTAAATTCTCTCAACAGCTTATCGCAACAGCCATGAGCGATTGACAGCCATGAGCGAATAAAAGTCGCTTCCTCGTCTACTGTAGCAATCGCTTTTCACGGCAATAAAAGCACTCAATTCCGAGGAAGTAGAATGACACATTCTCGCCCCAACGCATTAAGCCTTGCAGTGGCCATTGCAGTCTGTTCTTCCATCATTGGTACACAGGCTCTGGCCAATCGCAGACTTCAGACAAAATTTGTCGGTATTCAGGACAATGCGCAAGCGGAGCTGATCCGGAGTGAGGTCATAGTCAAGCCAACTTTAGACGATGACCAGCAGCCAATACCTAAATCCTTTACCACTACCTACCCTGATCGGACTCGATTCAGTGCATATTTCATTCCTTCTTTCACAGACATTCTTTCCGGCATCGACGCCGACGTTTCCATTGTTGATCTGTTTGAAACGGACGAGAATGACGTTGCTCAGAAATACACCAAAATCCTGAAGGTGGGTGATGAGGACGTCTTCAGGTTCACCCATAACCTTGAAGAAGAAAAACTGATCATTGAAGTCAGGGCCGGAATGACCGATCAGGATTCGGTTGAGGCTGTGCTTGATCAAATGGATAGCACCGAACCACTGGAACCGTTGACAAAAATCGCCAGACCCGCACAACTGAACGAGGTGCTCGAAGGTGCTAATGAAAGAGCAGGAAAACTCGGGACCCGTGATCACTATGTTGCCCTTGCCACCATTGAAATAGAACAAGCTGAAGTGGATGGGCGTACCTTCATGCGTCTCATCTCCGGGGGGGATCAGCCTCCTGAACTGAAACGTCTGGGTCAATCACTTTTCGTCAATGATGAGGCTCTCCTGGCAGCAGCCACCTCTGCCTATTTTCAGGTTCATGTCCTGAGAAAGGATTTACAACAGCAGGCGCTTAATGAACTGTTAAAACACAGCAAACCCATTGGATATGTTGTACACGTCGAAGATGACACGCGGGCTTACTCCGTGCCTGTGGGCTATCCAAAGCTGGAAGTAACCGAAGCTCCGGGGGAGGTTATTGTTTTCCATGGTCATATGCAGTATCCGAACGATATCGCCTTTATAGAAAACCTCCATAAATTCCTGGAAAAAGCTGAGAGTAATTACCCCGTTGATGCACTAAAAACACAGGTTAATAGCTACGATACCATGATCTATCAGTACGTTATTCGCAGCAGGCAGATGGCACTGCTGGAGGAATCAGCGGCACATTACGAACAGTACAAAACTGAATTTAAAACCTATCCACTGGCGAGGCTTGCATACTATGAATATCTCCGGCAGGCATTGACCAGTGCTACTCCGGATAATGCCTATCAATTTGAATTCACATTTGCACACATCAAAGCTGCCTGGTCTGTCATCACACCAGCCTGGTTACAGTTTCAACTCGAAAAACACTTCGGCTTCAAACCCGTAATTAGAAATCTTCTGACTAATCAACGCTTTATTCGGACGTTAAGTTCTGTTGTCAACATTATCAGCGAAACGCAGGTCGGTCCTCCCGGGGTCGACGAAGAGTTTTCTGCCAAAGTGATTAGCGACATGACCAGGCAGCTGCCTGAAATGTATAAAAGCCTGGAGGAGCTACAGACAAAAGAAGCCATAATCCTCCAGATTAGAAATAAGTTGCAGCACACAACGGGTGCAGAGGTTACCAGTGAAGAGGAAAAACTCAAAGCACAACAAATAAGCCAACGAATCGGGGATGAGCTTTTAAAGCTTCGTGCCGAAATGGAAGCGCTGGAAAACCGGGAACAGGCACTTCAGCAGGAAAGCAAACGAATTCCAGCCCTGGCACAACAACTTCGTGATGCCAGAAAGGTTTACAATTCTGAAAGAGCAACAATGCTTAGCATAGATGACTGGGATGATACCCTGCCACCAGAAGAACAAGCCACACGCACCCGGGAGAGACTTAATGAAATCTTAACAGCCGTTGCCGCACCGGGACTGCCTGAGGAAGACACTGTAAAAACAAATCTGGCCGTTATTGAAGGTCAAATCGGTATTATTCCAGATAATGAAAATGATCTGGGTGCCCGCTTTCGGTCCGTTCAAACGCATCTTCAGCAACAAAGCACCAGAACAGACGCTGCAATCAAAGCCCGCTATGCAACCATTGCCGCTCATTTAAACCCTCAGGGTGTTGATAGCAATGCAGATATTGATGCTCAAGAAGAACAACTGATTCAAAAAATTAAGACAATGAGTGCTCAAGAGCAACTTATGCGTCAGCAACTGTATAAAATGGACGATCAGCGCGAAATAGAGAATTCTTACACCAGGACCAGAAAAAGGGCTGTGGCAGCGGTTCTTGGTATTGATCTACGTGAAAACACCCTACTGGAAGACCGTGCCACCCTGGAATCAACAGTCTATTACAAGCTCTACAAACTTAAAGAGCTGGAAGAAGAGCTGGAAGACATCAGAACACCAGACCACCCCAAAGCCAGACCTGAAGTACTTGAGAAACTGGCTGCTGTGGAAAAAGTCCTGAAGATTGATGACTTAAATGGAGAGGACGATGTGTATTAC
>NZ_JAHHPS010000261.1:0-1105 GCF_024606275.1 Endozoicomonas sp. SESOKO4
CGGCTATCGTATCCCTTAATACGGTCGTTTGGTAATCACATTTAAGAAGATGGGTTATCAAAGTGGATAGATAATTCTCAAGATTATCGACTTTAGCCTCTATACCCAACTCCAACTCCTCCAACAGATTTTCAAGGTCTAGCTGGTCAAATTGTTTGTTAGCCAGTAAGCCTACTTGCTCGGTCAACCATTTGTGATGGTCGGTTTCGTATAAGCTATTCATCGTTTTACCTCAACCGGATACCCTGTTAAAAAAATACCTCCATTGCCCTACCACTGTAGGCAACTAACAGAAAGGACGCAAAATGAATCACCAAAGCACAGATGCCTTTCACCTCGTTCCCGCGCTAGTATGTCACTTCAATGAGTTTGATGTGAACAATCTACGACATCAGTGATTTGGATGATGAGTGGGAGGAAGGCGATGCGGTGAACGCATTACCGCTCTTTAGCTCTTTCCCCCAGAAGTGGCGTATGACCATTGCGGAAAACATGAAAGTCTTGGCATTGTTCAGTACAGCCCCTCTAAAGTGGCGCATGACCATTGCGGAATTTGAACAATACCTGACCGCTTTCACAAACGCCCGTAATGAAAGACCTCAGGTGCTTTCCGCGTTGGCATCCTTGCTGCCGATATTACATAACCATGGTGGAGCTGGCGTACGTTTATGGCTGGCAAGACACAATGAAAGCCGACAAGACCAGAACTTACTCAACAAGGCACTCTCAATTCCCGCCCCTTTGAATATCGTAAAGTTTGCTCTGACTCAGCTGCCTGAATCTGAGAGTCTGGAGTACATTGAACTGTGCAAAAACCTCAGCCCCCCCCCGAACAAAGCTCAGTGGGAGGCACTGGAACCACTGAGGCAAAAGCTCAACCGGCGATTTATCATGGCACGAAGTAGAAGATGGACGTTGGAGATTATCTGGTCGCAGCCAGAAGCCAAAAGCCCAGACTATATTGAACAGCTCGATAGCTTCTTCGAAACGGCTCCATCCATCCTCCAACTGTATCGTATACACCTGTCGTTCGGGCAGCAAAAAATGCAGGGTTTCCTGGATGCCTGTATTGCCCGGCAGACTGCAAATTCCCTCAATCTGAAAG
>NZ_JAHHPS010000262.1:0-4339 GCF_024606275.1 Endozoicomonas sp. SESOKO4
GAGCTGACCTGTCAGTCCAGTTTCCCCTCAATGCCTATTGGATTCTGGAATGACCCTGAGAACAAAAAGTATCACAAAGCCTATTTCAACCAGTTCCCGGGGGTCTGGGCCCATGGAGACTTTGGTGAACTGACAGTCAATAAAGGGGTGATTATTCATGGCAGGGCAGATGCTGTCCTGAATCCGGGTGGCGTGAGAATTGGTACTGCGGAAATTTACCGACAGGTTGAAAAGGTCGAAGAGGTACTCGAAAGTGTTGCCATTGGTCAGGAGTGGGAAGGCGATGTCAGGGTCATTTTGTTTGTTAAGTTACGAGATGGCATCATCCTGGATGACGCACTCATCAGCGAAATAAAAAAGACCATTCGGGCCAATACAACGCCTCGCCACGTACCTGCGGTTGTTCTCCAAACACCTGATATTCCGAGAACCATCAGCGGCAAGATCGTTGAGCTGGCCGTCAGGGATGTTGTCCATGATAAACCGATTGCCAATACCGATGCCTTGGCAAACCCGGAAGCTTTAGACTATTTTCGAAAACGACCAGAACTTCAGGATTAAAAACAAAGGCTTCAGAAACTGCCCCTCCGAGACGGCAAATTTTCAGTGTACTTCGGAAGCTACCTGTTCAACGGGAACTCCCACCACAAACTGATACAGGTTCTCATAGGATTCCCAGGTATGGGATCCGAACAGAGGATCTGGAGTCACTTTCAGAGCCTCGTTCACCTGCTTGAAGTCTTCTTCTGTCAGAATGGCTTTCATAGCGGGGATCAAAACCCTGTTTTCTTTCTTTATGTGTGCCCTCTGCAACTCAACGTATTTTTGATAATCCGCCAACAGCTGATTGACCGGGATAACCTGATCCATACTCAAGGCACTGAAACGCTCTATCAGACTGGTGGTGAACTGACGTATTTCTTTATGCTCAGCCTCTACTTCTGCCATAACAGCGCGCTGGCTGGCATCAGTCAGTCTTGGACGGAGACGGGATAGCAATCGGGATTCCAGTGGGTGATGGAAGCTGTCCGGGTAATTATGGAGGTAGTCCAGAGCATCAAGAATCAGCCAGAGTCTGGGAGTATGCTCACTTTCATCCTTGTATCCGGATACCTCATGATCCAGACAATCGAGCAGGCGCAAAAGGTGCTCATGATCCTTCACAAGTCTATTGATCAGCAACGACATAGCACTCTTCCTATCTTGTTCTTGTTATTTTGAAATGCCAGAAAACTTAACAGACCCTCAAAGCATTCAGGCATTTCCGCCCGGGGCATCAGAATAGAAACCCCCTTATTGAGTCATGAAAATAAAAACACTCTCATATTGTGAAAGCTGGATCTATTCTATTTACAGAATGTTTCCAAAAGGTTTCTCCATGCCTCATTTTGCTATTTTTCAAGTCAGCCTACTCAACAACAATTTGAGTAGATTCCCAGAATAACTGCATTCAGCCGGAATCCAAAAGCCCTTATGTGATAGATATTGATTCAGATCAAGATTTTTGGTTCTGCTTTCTATGCAGGACAACTTTGCCATTGTCGAAACCTGTCAGTAGCCGTTGAAAGGAGGTTGAACATTAATTCATGGTGCTCAGCTCTTCATGCGGAGACTTAATTCCCGTAACCTTGAAAAGAGACGGTTTCAATCTAAACAATAAAAGTAATGAACTGTAAGGAGCCATGACATGAGTGCTCAAATCAACCATTTCATCGCCGGTTTGCCCTCGGCCCCCAGCGTGCGCCAGTTACCCATTTTTAACCCTGCTACCGGAAAGCAGGAAGCTTCAGTCTCTCTGGCCAGTCCCATTGAGGTCGAGGTGGCCATAGCCACTGCCAAACAGGCTTTTGAAGAATGGCGAAATGTCACCCCACTGAAACGTGCAAGACTCCTGTTCAAATTCAAGGAGCTGGTTGAAAAACACCGTAACGAGCTGGCTGAAATGCTGACCAGAGAACATGGAAAGGTTCTGGAAGATGCTCTCGGTGATATTACCCGTGGATTGGAGGTCGTTGAGTTCGCCTGTGGTATCCCTCACTTGCTGAAAGGGGAATACACAGAAAATGTCGGAACGGATGTGGATGCGTGGTCCGTCAGTCAGCCACTGGGCGTGGTGGCAGGAATCACACCTTTTAACTTCCCGGCTATGGTACCCATGTGGATGTTCCCCCTGGCCATTGCCTGTGGTAACACTTTTATTCTCAAACCTTTAGAAAAAGACCCTTCTGTTCCTTTCCGTCTGGCCGAGTTGATGAAAGAAGCCGGTCTTCCTGACGGCGTTCTGAATGTGCTCAACGGTGACAAGGAAGCAGTGGATACGATCCTCGCCTCCGAAGATATTCAGGCTGTCAGCTTTGTTGGCTCTACACCTGTTGCTGAGTATATCTATCAGAAGGGCTGCCACCACGGAAAGCGGGTTCAGGCCCTGGGTGGAGCCAAAAACCACATGGTTATCATGCCAGATGCTGATCTTGATCAGACCGTTGACGCACTGGTAGGAGCTGCCTATGGTTCTGCGGGTGAACGCTGTATGGCTATTTCTGTTGCAGTTGCTGTGGGTGATGTGGCAGACGCACTAATTGAACGTCTGACTCCCAGAGTGAAAGCCCTGAAACTGGGTAATGGTCTGGAACCTGGTATTGAACTGGGGCCCCTCATCAGCCAGGAGCACCTCAATAAGGTATCAGGTTATGTTGATGCCGGTATCGCCCAGGGTGCCAAACTGGTCGTAGACGGCAGAAATTATTCTGTTGAAGGCCACGAAGAGGGTTACTTTCTGGGCGGTTGCCTGTTTGACAATGTCACCACCGATATGTCCATTTACCGGGATGAGATATTCGGACCGGTGCTATCAGTAGTCCGTGTGCCTGATTACGAGACAGCTGTCACCCTGATCAATGACCACGAATACGGCAATGGTACATCTATCTTTACTCGTGATGGTGACAGCGCCCGACAGTTTGCCCATGACATCCAGATCGGCATGGTCGGTATTAATGTGCCAATCCCTGTCCCCATGTCATTCCACAGTTTTGGCGGCTGGAAGCGCTCCCTGTATGGTCCATTGCATATGCACGGCATGGAAGGTGTGAAGTTTTATACACGTCGCAAAGCTATTACTTCCCGTTGGCCAACCGGAATCAGAGCTGGCGCAGAATTTGTCATTCCTACCATGAAATGAATATTAGAAGCTGGCACGCTGTGGAATCAGCTGTCTCAGAGACAACACTGACCGCTCGTGCCGATGGTCATCAAGACCTTCTTGAAAACATGGCAATATGGGGAATACCATCTTCCACATAGATACCACCTTCAGCTCTGAAGCCGAAGGCACCGTAAAATGCTTGAAGGTGAGCTTGACCACTAAGATAAAGATCATATTCAGGAAAGAGTTCGTTGGCTTTTTCTAAGGCTCGTTTCATCATTTCTTTTCCCAAACCTCTGCCACGGTATGAGGAAGTAGTAATAACACGACCAATAGTGACAACGGAGTCGGGAGAGGACGGAGGTATAATCCTCAGATAGGCCACAAGATCATTTCGATCCGCCCCCCAGCCTGATAAGTGCAGAGATCTCTGATCAAGACCATCAGCATCGGGATAGGGGCAATCCTGCTCAACAATAAAGACAGCCTGTCTGGCTTCCAAAATACTGTATACTTCCTGCCCGGTTAGCTCTTCAAACCTGGACCACTGCCAATTAATCAAATCCGAATCCCACCCAAAATCAATCAATTTGTGTGTGTGAATCTCTTTTCGCTATTAAAAATAAAAACTCTGGCAGCCAAAAGCAAACCAGAGTATTCGGTTCAGACCATCTTTACATCAGATTTCAGAGAGCATTTCAGAAGCCGGTCTGTAGGTCAGGTTTTGTACCTGAGCAACGCTCTCACAAGTCACCACGCCTTTGCAGATATTCAAACCTTCCAGCAGGTGTGGGTTTTCCTCCAGAGCTATACGAGTACCCTTATTGGCAATGTTTACGACATAAGGCAGCGTCGCATTGGTAAGTGCCACCGTTGATGTTCTTGCTACGGCGCCCGGCATGTTAGCTACACAGTAATGAACAACACCGTCCACGATGAAGGTAGGGTCATCATGGGTGGTCGGTCTTGACGTTTCAACACAACCACCCTGATCAATGGCAACGTCAACAATCACAGAACCACACTTCATTCTGCTAATGAGATCTTTGGTCACCAGCTTGGGAGCAGCAGCACCTGGCAGCAGGACACCACCTACCAGTAGATCAGCGGTCAGTGCATGCTCTTCAATAGAGTGATGAGTAGAGAACACGGTTTTTATACGGTTGCCATAACGCGCATCAAGCTGTCTAAGCG
>NZ_JAHHPS010000263.1:0-9347 GCF_024606275.1 Endozoicomonas sp. SESOKO4
AATTATTGAGAGTCATGAATCAAAAGAGGCGACATCTATCCTGACACAGCGGGGTATCAAGGTAAATGATTATGCCTATCAGTAAAGCTGATGAAATATATATGAGGCATATTTAGAAATACATCGATAGTCATACTGTCGGCATGTTCGGTTTTCTTTATTAAAATAATGTTTTTATGATGTTTAATTGATTGTTAGATTTTTAGATAAATCTATTTGTGATGGCGATATACATGTAATTTATCGTAATTTTATTTATCTTAATTACATTAGTAGTGATAAAGCAACATGTATTTAGTTGTGGTAAATCAGCTTACAGGGTCGCATTAAAGAGTGTGTTACCTAACGTTAAGTCAATTTTAAATATTTATTTTGGTGAAATATTTTGAATAAAAAGGTGGCATTAATTACGGGTGTAACTGGTCAAGATGGATCTTACCTAGCAGAGTTATTATTGCGTAAAGGTTATGAGGTTCATGGCGTAAAGCGACGGGCATCTTCATTTAACACGGATAGAATTGATCATATATATGAGGATCCTCACATTGAGAATGCAAAATTTAAACTCCATTATGGTGATTTGAGTGATAGCTCAAATTTAACGCGTATTCTTAGTGAAGTGCTGCCTGATGAAGTATACAATTTGGCCGCACAGTCACATGTGGCAGTTTCATTTGAAGCTCCTGAGTATACCGCTGATGTAGATGCTTTAGGTACCCTAAGACTCCTTGAGGCTATCCGCTTTCTTGGGCTTGAAAAAAAAACCCGCTTTTATCAAGCATCAACTTCAGAGCTTTACGGGTTGGTTCAAGAAATACCACAAAAAGAAACTACTCCTTTTTATCCCCGTTCACCATATGCAGTAGCTAAGCTTTATTCTTATTGGATAACTGTGAACTATCGTGAATCATATGAGATGTATGCTTGTAACGGTATACTTTTCAACCATGAATCACCTCGCAGAGGTGAAACTTTTGTAACACGTAAGATTACCCGTGGGCTGTGTAATATTGCACAAGGTCTAGAATGCTGTTTATTTCTTGGTAATATGGATGCCCTGCGGGACTGGGGCCATGCCCGTGATTATGTGGAAATGCAATGGTTGATGTTACAGCAGGAGCAACCAGAGGATTTTGTGATTGCCACCGGCGTTCAATATTCCGTTCGTCAATTCGTAGATTTCACCGCCAAAGCTATTGGTATCCAGTTACGCTGGGAAGGGGAAGGTGTTGATGAGTGCGCCTATGTTGATAAATTCACTACTGATCAGGCTCCAGCGCTTTCAATTGGTCAGAAAGTAGTTGCAGTAGATCCACGATATTTCCGGCCCGCAGAGGTGGAGACCTTACTGGGTGATCCAACCAATGCTAAAACTAAACTGGGCTGGGAGCCAACAACCACGATTGAAGAGATGGTTGCCGAAATGGTTGAGTGCGATCTGGCCAAGGCCAAACAGCATGCTCTGTTGAAGGAGCATGGGTACGAGGTGAAAGTATCCAGAGAATAAATCTTCCTGCTGCGTTCTCTTTAGCATTATTATAGTTACTTTGCCGTTTAGTTTGCCTTTCATCGACTTCACCAAGCTCTGTGCTTGAGCATTTAATTGAACATTTTATATGAAAAGAATTTATGTAGCTGGTCATCGGGGTATGGTGGGTTCGGCTATTGTCCGCCAGTTATCACAATTTGGTGGTTATGAGATCATCTGTCGTGACAGAGCCGAACTTGATCTGACTGACCAGTCCGCTGTGCGTCGTTTTTTCGACTCTGTACAGATCGATCAGGTTTATCTGGCAGCCGCTCGGGTGGGTGGTATTCACGCTAACAATACCTACCCTGCTGAGTTTATTTATGACAACCTGATGATCGAGTGCAATATTATTCATCAGGCCTATGCTGCGGGTGTTAAGCAACTGCTGTTTCTGGGTTCCAGCTGTATTTATCCAAAGTTGGCCCCGCAACCTATGGTAGAAGATGAGTTACTCAGTGGTCATCTCGAACCGACTAATGAACCCTATGCCATTGCCAAGATTGCCGGTATCAAGTTGTGCGAGTCTTATAATCGACAATATGGTGTGGATTACCGCTCGGTAATGCCAACCAATCTTTATGGTGTAAACGACAATTTTCATCCAGAGAACAGTCATGTTATCCCGGCAATGATGCGTCGTTTTCATGAGGCCAGGATTCGTGGTGAAAAAGAAGTTGTAGTTTGGGGCACCGGTAAGCCTATGAGGGAGTTTCTCTTTGTTGATGATATGGCAGCAGCCTGTGTCCATGTCATGAATCTGGATAGCTCGACTTTCAGTCAGCACACTTCAGCTATGATGTCGCATATTAATGTGGGTACTGGAGTTGATTGCACCATTCGCGAATTAGCTGAGACTATGAAACAAGTGGTTGGGTTTGCTGGTGAGATTGTATTTGATTCAACAAAACCTGATGGTACACCGCGTAAGCTGATGGATGTTACCCGGCTTGAACAGTTAGGTTGGAAATCATCAGTCTCTTTGTTCGATGGTCTTGGGTTGACTTATAAATGGTTTCTGGAGCATGAGGACGAGCTTCGTTCAATATAAATTAATAGATAAAAGAACTACTCACACATCCCGCAAATTATAATTATGAACCTGATTCCCATTATCATGTCCGGCGGCTCTGGTAGCCGTCTTTGGCCGCAGTCTCGCTCTTTATACCCGAAGCAGTTTCTGCCATTGGTGAACGAACAAACCATGTTGCAGAATACCTTGTCCCGATTGGATGGCTTATCTTCTCTTGGTGCGCCAATGGTTATTGCCAATGAAGAGCATCGTTTCCTGGTAGCCGAGCAATTCCGGCAGGTGGGCCGTAAACCGTCAGCGATTATTCTGGAACCGGTTGGTCGTAATACTGCGCCAGCATTAGCACTGGCGGCGCTGAAAGCGCAGAGCTTACAGCCTGCAGCCGATAACGATCCATTGTTGTTAGTGTTGGCTGCAGATCATGTCATTCAGGATGTGCAGGCTTTTCATCAGGCAATTTTAGCTGCGATGCCTGCAGCACAAAATGACAAACTGGTCACGTTTGGCATTGTGCCTACTCAGGCAGAAACCGGGTATGGGTACATCAAGGCGAGTGAAGCGTTAAGCAGAAATAGTGAACAGCTTGCACAGGTGGAGCGCTTTGTTGAAAAACCAGATCTTGAAACGGCTCAGGAATACCTGGACTGTGGCAACTATTACTGGAATTCCGGTATGTTTCTGTTCAAAGCCTCACGTTATCTGGAAGAACTGGGCAAGTTTCGTTCGGATATTCTGACAGCTTGCCAACAAGCCATGGAGTTGCAGAATTCCGACCTGGACTTTGTTCGTGTTGATGAGGCTGCTTTTCTAGCGTGTCCCGATGAATCCATTGATTATGCGGTGATGGAAAAAACCACTGATGCGGTGATGGTTCCCCTGAATGCGGGTTGGTCCGATGTCGGATCCTGGTCTTCTTTGGCCGATATTGCTGAAAAAGATCAATTGGGTAACTCTACTTTTGGGGATGTCTTAATGGAAGATAGTCGGAACACCTATGTTCGCAGTGAGAAAAAGTTGATTGCTACTGTGGGTGTAGAAGATCTGGTGATTACCGAAAGTGATGACGCTATCCTCGTGGCTCATAAGAGCCGTGTGCAGGATGTGAAAAAGATAGTAAATCGACTCAAAGCAGAAAACCGCCCCGAGGCTAAGCTGCATCGTAAAATTTATCGTCCTTGGGGTGCCTACGACTCCATTGATATGGGTGAGCGCTTTCAAGTGAAACGCATTACCGTTAAGCCGGGTGCCCGGCTCTCACTGCAAATGCACCATCACCGGGCTGAACACTGGATCGTGGTTAAAGGGACAGCACGAATTACCAATGGTGATCAGGAACTTTTGCTAACCGAAAATCAGTCTACTTATATCCCAATTGGTGTTGTCCATCGACTGGAAAATCCGGGTAAGTTTGACCTTGAATTGATTGAAGTTCAAAGCGGCGGCTACTTGGGAGAAGATGATATTGTGCGGTTTGAGGATACATATGGGAGGGCTTAAGTTGTGAGTCATTTCATAATTGACGATTCACCATTCACCCACAAGCAATATATAACTTTATTCTATTTTGGCTTTTTTGATGAGTACTCTTAACTGTTTGCAAGCTTACGACATTCGTGGCCCTATGCCCGGTGAATTGAACGAAGGTATTGTCTGGCGAATTGGTCGGGCTATAGCGGAGTATTTAAAGCCAGAGATCATGGTAATTGGTGGAGATATTTGCCTTTCTGCTCCCAGTCTGAAAGCAGCTGAATTACTTGCTTCGATCAGAAGTAGATAAGTGCTTCAGTTATTTTTCTACTTATGCATTTTTACGAAATGGGCGCATGAAAATATCTATAATCACCGTATGTTTTAACTCAGCAATCACTATTGAAGATACTATTCGTTCCGTTATATCCCAGAATTATCGAGATATTGAATATATCATTGTAGATGGTGGCTCTACTGACCAAACTCTTTCTATTATTGATAAATACAAAGAAAATATATGTCAACTGATATCTGAACCAGATGAAGGCCTTTATGATGCTATGAATAAAGGTATTAAGCTGGCAACCGGTGATGTCATTGGTATTCTCAATTCTGACGATGTTTTTCAGGATGATGATGTAATCTTCAATGTTATTGCTGGCATTTCCAATGCTGATATTGATGCCTGCTATGGAGATCTGGTATATGTGTCAAAGGATGATTTAAGTCGTGTTGTAAGATTTTGGAAATCTTGCGAATATGATGAAAGTTTATGGGGGAAAGGCTGGATGCCAGCACATCCTACTTTTTTTGCCAAATCTTATGTATATAAAAAATATGGTTTGTTTGATACTTCAAATAGACTTGCGGCAGATTATGATTTTCTCATACGAGTGATTGGTAAAAACAAAATTAAAGTTAAATATATATCTGGGGTTTTGGTAAGAATGCGCCTTGGTGGTGAAACTAATAAGAGTGTTGGTAATATTGTTAAGCAAAACTATGAAATTATCAAAGCAGCTAGAAAAAATGGATTTTATTTTTCACTTTTTTTCTTTGTTATGAAAAAGATTAGGATTAAGTTTTATGAATTTAGGAAAAGCGAGCTTTAATGTTTAGTTGTTCTTTTAAAGCCTTTTTTGTCTGTGTTTGATTCAATCTAAATATCATTGGTAATATCATCATTGTTTTAATGATGGGTAAAGAGTTGTTGTTGAATTAAATGCATGTCTCAATTGCTATTGATGAGCATTTTTATAACAAAATAACCTGTCTGGTCATTTTTTTTGGAATGGGTTCGATTACTATTCGCTATTTGGTCATTCGAATTTAGCGATTTTATTTGCCTGTACTAGAGACTTTGCGGGTCAAAAAAGCAGATCACAGCAGAATTGCTTCAATCAGAAGGCTCAGGGGTAGGTCCGTTGAAAGTCAGCAGGTCATAAGCATCTGTAAAACTGCTTTTGCCTAGTCGTACTCGATTGGTGCGAATGCCCTGACTTGAATATTAGGCCTCGAAAATGTTCGGGTTACAAAGCCTCTCATGATGCAATTAAAGAGTTATCCTGAATAGATGCAGGAAAAGTCATAGTTTATGCACTTATTACTTGAATTCAGGGGATTAAAATAAGAGCTTAGCTCTATTCAAGTTGGTAGTATATCAAAATTCAGGATTAGTTATGCGTGTGTTAGTAACAGGAGCAAACGGTTTTGTTGGATCAGTACTTTATAATAAACTAAAAGAAGAATGCTCACTGGATGTTGTCGGTACTGTACGAAAAAATGAAGATCCGTATCTGTCGGGTGTGTTATCTGTCGGTTCTATTGACGCTAGAACAGACTGGACGGAAGCATTAGAGGGCGTTTCTGTTGTTGTTCATTGTGCTGCCCATTCTCATATTTTAAAGAGTGATTCTGAAAAAACTATTTCTAATTATAATAAGGTAAATAATGAGGGTACTCTGAATCTTGCAGTTCAGGCTTTGAAGGCAGGTGTCAAACGTTTTATTTTTCTAAGTTCTATTGGAGTAAATGGAAATAAAAGTGTAAGACCATTTTCATTTAATGATACACCTAGTCCTTACGATTCGTACAGTCGCTCTAAGTACAATGCAGAGTTGGGCTTGGAAAAAATTTCTAAAAAGAGTACTCTAGAGGTGGTTGTAATTCGTCCACCACTAGTTTATGGAAAGCGAGCACCAGGAAACTTTGGTAGTTTACTTAAGCTAATAAATAAAAAGTTACCTTTACCCTTAGGAGCCATTCACAACAAACGTAGCTTTATTGGTATTAATAATTTAGTGGATTTTATTACGATTTGCATAAAGCACCCTGCGGCTTCAGGGCAAACATTTCTTGTTAGTGATGATGAAGATGTTTCTACAACTGAACTGCTGCATAGTTTGATTATTGCTAGTGGTAGAACTCCATGTTTAATACCATTAAATGTCACTTTTCTTCGTTTTTTAGCCAGTATATTAGGGAAGTCATCGGTCATAGATAAATTGGCTGGCGATTTGCAAATTGACATGAAGCATGTGAAAGATACTCTTCAATGGAAGCCACTTCTAACTTTCAATGAAGGGATTTGTGAATGTTTCTCGGATGATTGATTTATATGTTGCGCATATTAGATTTGTTAATTTCATTATTCGGTTTTATTTTTGTAATGCCTTTATTTATTGTTATCTATTTTGCTATTTATTTTGACTCTGGCTCGCCTTTGTTTAGACAGGAGCGGGTTGGAAGAAAGAAAAAACCTTTTATACTAGTTAAATTCAGGACGATGAGAACTGATACTGCTTCTGTAGCTAGCCATCTCGTTTCAAATAGCTCAATAACTCGATTTGGTAAATTCCTTAGAAAAACCAAGTTGGATGAATTACCACAATTATGGAACGTCCTAAAAGGTGAAATGAGTTTGGTCGGTCCAAGACCCAATTTATTTAATCAGGTTGAACTTATTGAGCATCGCGATAGATTAATGGTTTACGATGTCAGGCCAGGAATTACAGGCTTGGCTCAAGTGTCAGATATTGATATGTCAATGCCTGAATTACTGGCAAAAACAGATGCGGAAATGATTAAAGGCATGTCTCCTTCTAACTACTTTCGCTATATTTTTATGACTCTAGCTGGACGTGGTCAGGGCGATAGAGTAAAACAGTCTAAATGATAGAGTTTTTGCTACAGTACTTTCAGTCCTTCTCCAGGTAACACATGCGCAACACACTGCTCTCTCTCCCACGCTCAAGTAAACGGCTAGTTGCATTGCTATTCGATTCAATAGCAATAATCTTCTGTTTGTGGATGGCGTTTTATATTCGCCTGAGTATGGTTGACCCCTTTACTCGCTATTATCCAGCCTTTATTGTTGCTGTGGCAGTCACCTTGCCTTTTCTGGTTAAAATGGGACTTTATAGAGCTGTCCTGCGGTATATGGGCTCTGACTCTCTTATCGTCATCTTTAAAGCATGTTCCTATGCTGCTATCTGCTTGATGTTAGCTGGGTTTCTCTCCGGACAGGCCCAACTTCCACGCTCTATTCCTTTTATATACTGGCTCCTGTTGCTGCCGACTATGACTATCACACGCTACGTGATTAGAAGCTGGTTATTAGAGGAATCCATAGCAGATATCTTTCCTGAATTTTTCCCTAGCAGGCAAAGGCACTCACGCCGGGGAATTCCTGTCGCCATTTATGGCGCCGGGGCTGCGGGAGTGCAGGTGATGTCCGCTTTAGACAGGGGGATTGAGTACCAGCCAGTCGCTTTTTTAGATGATAAGCCGGACAATGCCGGGCGTGCTATTCAAGGGAGGCGTATATACCGACCCTCAAGTTTCGGGCAAATGGTGCAGGAAACAGGCGTTCAGGAGGTGTTACTGGCCATACCCTCTGCGAGCAGGCTAAGGCGAAAAGAGATTGTTCAGACACTTGAGCAGCACGGTCTGCCTATTCGAACAATACCAGCCGTGTCTGATCTGGCTAGCGGTCGAATGAAAATGCAGGAAATTCAGCCTGTTGATATCGGTGACGTCCTTGGCAGAGACGAGGTGGAGCCAAGACAAGATCTCTTGGAAAAGTGTATCACTGGTAAAGTGGTGATGGTCACTGGCGCAGGTGGTTCTATTGGTTCTGAACTCTGTCGGCAGATTCTTAAAAGGAAGCCTTTATGTCTTGTGCTTTATGAGCACAGTGAGTTCAGCTTATATTCTGTCGAACAGGATTTAATAAAGACACAAAATAGTTCAAATGACTGTAAAGCGGTTCAGATTGCAGCAGTGCTGGGTTCGGTCAATAATCCGGAGCGATTAATTGAAACCTTGCGAAGATTTTCTGTGGATACGGTTTATCACGCTGCTGCCTATAAGCATGTACCTATTGTTGAACATAATATAGAAGAAGGTTTACGAAATAATACGTTAGGAACACTTTATGCCGCACAAGCCGCGATTGTTACTCAGGTAGAGCGCTTTGTCTTGGTATCTACTGATAAGGCAGTGCGGCCCACAAATGTTATGGGTGCCTCAAAGCGCCTGGCAGAAATGGCTTTGCAGGGGTTGGCTGCTGAACTTTCAGTAAAACTGTTCCACTCGGACAGGTTTGGCGTTGTGGCAGAAACAAAAATACCGGTTAATACCTGTTTTACAATGGTCCGGTTTGGAAATGTATTGGGTTCCAGTGGCTCTGTCATCCCGGCGTTTCGTGAGCAGATCCGGGTTGGTGGCCCTGTGACGGTGACTCATCCAGACATCAATCGTTATTTTATGACAATTCCAGAGGCTGCTCTTTTGGTGATTCAAGCCGGTGCTATGGCCAGCGGAGGTGAGGTTTTTGTACTGGATATGGGGAAACCTGTCAAAATAGCCAATCTGGCAAAGCGGATGATTAATTTATCCGGCTTAACTCTCAAAGACGAAAGTAATCCTGAAGGTGATATTGAAATTGTCTACACGGGTTTACGCCCTGGTGAAAAGCTCTATGAAGAACTGTTGATTGGAGACAATGTGGCAGGTACCAGCCATCCTAAAATCAGTATGGCTATGGAAAGCAAAGAATCCTGGAATGACTATAGACTGGCTTTGGAGACTATTTTTGAGGTGGCACGAGATGGGCGTTTCACTGATCTGAGAAATCTGCTTTCCAGCTATGTGAATGGTTTTAGTCCAACGTCTGATGTTGTGGACTGGATGGATCGGTCCAGACAAGCTGAATCAAATCCTGAGCGAGCGGTTTTGAACTATCATTGAGTTGTCGTTTGCTAGGAGGCTGACCGAGAATAGACTGCCCTACTGCGGCGGCAGCAAATTGGTCTG
>NZ_JAHHPS010000264.1:0-1447 GCF_024606275.1 Endozoicomonas sp. SESOKO4
CCTCTCAAATGGGTATAAAAATCCTCAACCGGTCGAACAGAGTAATGGGGTTCTGACAATAAAAAATGATGTATCAGCTGCTTGCGGGTGTCCTCACTCATCTCATCACTCCTTAATATCTCCCTCAGACTGTCCTCCGGTTTTTTCCTGCGAGCGACTAATTCCCGACACTCCCTTAACTGCTCAGCATAATGAACAAGCTGTTGAAGCTGGTTGCTTAATAACTGGCAGCAATCGGGAGAAATAGTAATGCGATCAATCTTCAGATAAGGTATTGAGAAAAGACAGTGTTGAAAAGTGAATCCATCAGATTCTATCGCAACATCGGGATTAAGACGTTGCGCAAGCATGTTAAAATCCCAATGAGGTTCTTCAAAAAGGCCTGCTTTCTCAAAGAATATATCGAGATCAGACATAGCATTTAACACAATCATCAGTTTTTCAAAGGCAGCCTGCATAGCTTCACGTGTTTTCATTCCGGGACATTCGACGATTAATTGTCGCGCCACGGGGTTGCAGGTGAGCTTCATGTCATCAGCATTTTCATCCAGTTCGATCGCTTTCAGTAACTGAGCCATAAACCAGACACGCTGTAACTTGCCTGTACCAAAGGCCTTATCAAACTCGTCAGAAAATTTCAGCCGCAAGGTTCGTCCTTTTCCACCCTCTGCGTTTTCAAGCAATTCGACAAGAGCCACATGACCTCCCAATTTCAGATTAACGATCAATGCGTCATCCATACTAATGACAGTCACTTTACACACCGATTGTTCGATGGATTCCCTGACGGACGGACTCACTAGTGATGCCTTTTCACCCGACTTACCCGGAGTTGTGCAATCAACATAGGTGACTTTTTTTTCGGTGGATAGCCTGCCCTGATCCGACTCCATACTGACCGGTGCCAGAGCCTCTACGAAGCGCTGATGCAGGGTAAAAATCAGCTCATGGACACTTCGGACCTGTTTAGCCCTACCAGGGTCGAGTGCCTGAAGACAGAATTGCAGATGATGGCAGGCTGCCACCCACTGACGAAACGTTACCTGTCCTTCTTCACCATCATACGAGGGAAGGGTAATAGCCTTTAGTTCGGATTGGATGGTCTGTTTCAGCGCCTCGAACCGGTTGATCAGTTGCGATAACGCTTCCCTCTGTGACTTGAGCTGAGGTTGATCACTGTTACCCGCCAGCCGCAAGAATGCATGATAGCCATCCAGCAGTGCTTCAGCCCCCTGAACCAGTCGATTTACGCTTTCCTTAGTCTTTGCAAGTAGCTCTGACCGTTGTGGAGACATGCTCAATTTTACCGGGTTTGCCAGACAATCCAGCCCACCGCCGGGGGCAAAAAATGCCAACAAACGGGCATTTTGATCCGTGAGCCATTGAAAACCGCTGGCGACCAGTCGGAATGTGCCCTCTGGGGGAGATAAATCATCCCGTGATGGGA
>NZ_JAHHPS010000265.1:0-1072 GCF_024606275.1 Endozoicomonas sp. SESOKO4
AAATGACACATGCTCACCCCAATGCATTAAGCCTTGCAGTGGCCATTACTATCAGCTCTTCCATCATTGCTACACAGGCACTGGCCGATCGCAGGCTACAGACAAAATCTATCGTTATTCAGGACAATGGACATACGGAGTTCATCCAGAGTGAGGTCATAGTTAAGCCAACTTTAGGTGATGACCAGCAGCCAATAACCAAATCCTTTACAACCACCTACCCCGATCGAGCTGAATTCAGAGCCGACTACGATATTCCTTCCAAGGGCTTCACAGACGTTCTTTCTGGCATTGACGGTGGCGTTTCCACTGTTGATCTGTTTGAAACAGACGACAATGACATTGCTCAGAAGTACACCAAAGTCCTCAAGGTAGGTAATGAGGCAGTTTTCAGGTTCACCCATAATTTTTCAGAAAATAAACTACTCATCGAAGTCAGAGACAGAATGACCCATAAGGATTCAATTGGAGCTGTGCGCTCTCAATTAGGCGACAATCATACATTAGAACCATTTACGAAAATTGCCAGCCCCGAACACTTGGTCGGAGTGCTGAAAGGTGTGAATGAAAGAGCAGGAAACCTTGGCGAAGTTGATCACTATGTTGTCCTTGCCAACCTTGAAGTAGACCAGGTTGAAGTGAAAGGGCGCACCTTCATGCGTCTCATCGTTTCCAGCGACCAGCCCCCTGAGCTGCAGCGTCTGGGTCAATCAATCTTTGTCAATGATGAGACGCTTTTAGCAGCAGCTACCTCTGCCTATACCCAGGTTCATGTTCTTGGGAAAGATTTACAACAGGGAGCTCTGGAAGATCTGTTGTCATTCTATAAACCCGTCGGCTATGTAGTACACGTCGAGGATGACACACAGGTCTATCCTGTACCTGAGGATTATCCAAAACTGGAAGTGACTGTGGCTGAGGGGGAGATTATTGTTTTTCATGGTCAGAAGCAGAACTCTGCGGATATCGCCTTTGTAGAAACCCTCTATACACTCTGGCAAGAAGCTGAGGGTAATAACCACGCTCTTGCAGTAACAACAAAGAAGGCACCCAGAGTGTAGGAGTAGGGAAT
>NZ_JAHHPS010000266.1:0-1127 GCF_024606275.1 Endozoicomonas sp. SESOKO4
CTACCTGAGTGGATTCGATCAACGATGGATCAATGACCGGAAAATTAGCTGTTTCTGTGTTCGTTGTTTTCGGACGCATTTTTACCGGTTCAGTGGTCAGCGTTTCCAGTTCCGTGTCAATTATTTTCGGGGCAATATCAGTAACGGCTACCTTATGCCCGGCCTTGCACATGAAATCACTATTGATCGCCTCATCCTGCTTTGCAGAAGCAACCGCCGGGAGCATTACATCTTCACTTCTACTCACTTCTCTGGCAAAAGCGGTGCCTGTCTTATCAATATTGTCAGATGAACTGACGCAAGCGGCGAAACACGTCTGTTCTATTGTTTTAATACGGAGCGAATCCATTTTTTTAACCCTCACTGCTGTCCTTGCTATGACGATCTGATTAAGAAAAGCCAAACCAGATATAACTTGGACTTTTAACCCAATAGTTAGTTCCAACCATTCTGTGAAGACTGGGCAGAATTATAAGATCACCTCCGCAGCTGCCGAATGGCAGGAGGTCTTGGGGTGTGACCAAGAGATAGTTGGCACGGTGGGCATAGGCAGCAATGAACAATAAATTGAAATCACATGGGCAGTGCCACATTGAGGAGGGTAGGCAATTCGAACTCAATAAAATCGGTTGTTTTCGCCCCACTTCCTGCCATAGTCCAGAAGCATGCTGTACCACTCATCCTCATTTTTTGTATGTTTTTTCATGTTAGCGAGATAGATGTCCAGCCAATATTTCTGGTCGTGCTCTTCAGACAACAAATTTGAAAACTCCTTGGTGGTTAAAGGGCTAACGGCAACATTTTGATGACGCAAACAGTGTTTTGCTATGGTTAATTGACTCTTTTCTGAGCATTCTTCCCAGAGTCGATGAAAATATTCCCGGTACTCTTTAAGGTAAAATTCACAAAGACGAGCTTTGTAACGTTGCATTTCAACCAGAGGCAGACCATTTGTTTTCAGGGATGCGATTGAGTTGTTTTGTGTGCTTTCGCGACTGACCTCAGGAATGTCCTTCCAGCAATCGTCATGCTCATCCGCGCTGTTGGCATTGGCGCCAAAGTCTATGTATTTATCATTGGATTCAGGGAAGAGAACAAGGTTAATCACATTTAACATCAACGCCAAA
>NZ_JAHHPS010000267.1:0-3366 GCF_024606275.1 Endozoicomonas sp. SESOKO4
GGCTGCTTGGGCCGGTAATAACGGTCTGTCAAACAGGAATGTCTCAGATGAGGGTAAGTGGATTTGATGCAGCTAAAAGACTTTCTGGCCCGGATGACGCCGGAAATCTACCACAACATGAAACAGTCACTTGAGCTTGGCCGCTGGCCCAATGGTGACATGCTGACAGCGGATCAGAGAGAAGGCATTCTGGAAGCCCTGATCGCCTGGGAGCACGACAACTTGCCGGAAGAAGAGCGTATTGGTTATATGCCTGTGAGTTGCAAGAGTGCATCTGAACAGGATGAGTCTGAAACCACCATTTTGCGCTTTAAAGACTGAGGTATAGAACTTGACTCAAAGTCTGAGTGGCGCACTGCGCAAAATGGAATCCGTTCTGAAAGACGGTCAGCCGGTGGATTACCAACTGCCTGTAGGCGATGATCTGCTGCCCCTGAATGAACTGATGGGGAAAAAACTGACCCTGGAATATCAGGGCGAAATCAACTGCTGCCATTGCGGCCGCAAGACCAGAAAAAGTTTCAGCCAGGGCTTCTGTTATCCCTGTTTTAAAAAGTTGCCTCAGTGTGACAGCTGTATTATGAGCCCCGAAAAGTGTCATTATCATGAAGGCACCTGTCGGGATGCCGCCTGGGGTGAAACGTTCTGTATGACCGATCATGTGGTCTATCTGGCTAACTCTTCGGGTTTAAAGGTAGGCATCACCCGTGCGACTCAGGTGCCAACCCGCTGGGTGGATCAGGGGGCGACTCAGGCCCTGCCTTTTGTCAGGGTTTCTACACGACAACAGTCTGGTTTTATCGAAACCCTGTTCAAAGAATTTGTTAATGATCGAACTAACTGGCGTGCCATGTTGAAAGGAACGGCAGAGCCGCTGGATCTCAAAACACAGGCCAGTGAACTGCTGGACATGAACGCTTCACGGGTGGAAGCCCTTCAGGAGCAGTTTGGATTACAGGCCATAACACTGGTGGTTGATCCGGAGGTCGTTGATATTCGTTATCCGGTAGAGCAATATCCTGTCAAAGTGACTTCCATGTCTTTTGATAAAAAACCGGTGATTGAAGGTGTCCTGATGGGTATTAAGGGGCAGTATCTGATTCTTGATACCGGTGTTATCAATATTCGCAAGCACACTTCTTATCAAGTCAACGTATCAGTTGCAGCCTGATTTGCATGGAGAGGAAGCAGACCTCTCCTCATCATTGAGTCAAAAGCTCTAACAACAAAAGTAAGGCCATGGTAAAGGAAGGTTTAAAATGAAAGACGCCCAACCCAGAGCGATCTACCTGAAAGACTATCAGGCTCCGGATTATTGGATTGACACCACCGACCTGACCTTCGACCTGTTCGAAGATCATGCACTGGTCACCTCGGTACTTGGCCTGCGTCGTAATGAAGATCGTGGGCAAGATACCCCCGATCTGACTCTGGTTGGCATCGACCTGGAGCTGATCAGTGTCTGTGTTGACGGTTCGGAGTTGACTTCAGACCAGTACATCCTCGGTTCTGAAAGCCTGACTATACCGGTCACCAGCAAGGCGTTCTCCCTGACGGTTGTGACCCGTATTCGCCCCCAGGAAAACACTTCTCTGGAAGGTTTGTATAAATCCAACGGCATGTTCTGTACCCAATGTGAAGCAGAAGGTTTCCGTAAAATTACCTACTATCTGGATCGCCCGGATGTCATGTCCAAATTCACCACCAAGGTGATTGCTGACAAGGGCCGTTACCCGGTTCTGCTGTCCAACGGTAATGACATTGCCCGTGGCGAGTTTGAAGGTGGACGACACTGGGTAACCTGGGAAGACCCGTTCAAAAAGCCCAGCTACCTGTTTGCCCTGGTAGGCGGTGATCTTGAAGTGGTGGAAGATAGCTTCACTACTGCGAGTGGCAGGGACGTGGCACTGCGTATTTTCACCGAGTCTCACAATATCGACAAGTGTGACCATGCCATGCTTTCGCTGAAAAAGTCCATGAAGTGGGACGAAGAAGTTTATGGCCGTGAGTATGATCTGGATATCTTCATGATCGTAGCGGTGGACCATTTCAACATGGGTGCGATGGAAAACAAGGGTTTGAACATCTTCAACTCTTCCTGTGTACTGGCAAGCCCCGAAACGGCTACTGACGCCAGCTATCAGCGTATAGAAGCGATTGTTGCCCATGAGTATTTCCATAACTGGTCTGGCAACAGGGTCACCTGTCGTGACTGGTTCCAGCTGAGCCTGAAAGAAGGCTTCACCGTATTCCGTGACGCTGAATTCTCGGCAGACATGAATTCACGAGGCGTCAAGCGGATTGAAGACGCTTCGTTACTGAAGACGGCACAGTTTGCCGAAGATGCAGGCCCTATGGCTCATCCTATTCGTCCGCAGTCATTTATCGAGATCTCCAATTTTTACACCTTGACCATCTACGAAAAGGGTTGTGAAGTGGTTCGGATGATTCAGACCATTGTCGGCAAGGACAATTTTCGCAAAGGTTCAGACCTGTACTTTGATCGTTTTGACGGTAAAGCGGCTACCTGTGAAGACTTTGTGAAAGCCATGGAAGACGCTTCCGGTGTGGATCTTGGTCAGTTCCGCCACTGGTACAACCAGGCGGGAACACCGGTGGTTACCCTGACCGATGGTTTTGATCAGGAGTCAGGTCAGTACGCTCTGACAATCGCCCAGAGTTGTCCGGCCACTCCGGGTCAGGACACCAAGCTGCCTTTTCATATTCCTGTGGCTATTGCCCTGCTTGATAAGGGAGGCAAAGCCCTGCCACTGAACGAAGCCGGTGAGACTGAACGGGTTCTGCATGTGACAGCGGCTGAAGAAACCTGGACATTCGAAGGGCTGGCTGAAAAGCCATTGCCTTCTATTTTGAGAAACTTCTCTGCGCCCGTTCGTGTTAAATACGACTATAGTCGTGAAGATCTGGTATTCCTGATGAAGCACGACAGCGATGGTTACAATCGCTGGGATGCAGGCCAGCGTCTGGCCACGGCGGTCATTGAAGATCTGGTCGACGGACTGTTGAAGGAAAAAGATACTGAGATCGATTCAAGACTGATTGAAGCTTTTGGTGTCGTTCTGGCTGACGAAGGGCTGGACAAAGCAGTTAAAGCAGAAATGCTGAAACTGCCCTCTGAAGCAAGTCTGGCAGAGCAGGCGGAAGAAATTCACCCCCTGCAGATCTGTGAATCCAGAAGTCGTGTTCGCAAGGCCATTGCCGAAGCTCATAAGGACAAATTGCTGGCACTCTATCAGGCTCTGGAACTGAAAGGTGAGTATCGTCCTGAAGCCGGAGATATTGCCAAACGAACCCTCATCTGAGACATTCCTGTTTGACAGACCGTTATTACCGGCCCAAGCAGCC
>NZ_JAHHPS010000268.1:0-1257 GCF_024606275.1 Endozoicomonas sp. SESOKO4
CGTCAGCATCTCTTCTTCTGATAACTGTATAATCGGCATCATTTACCACCTGATCAGCAAAATACCCATGAGGTTGAGCACTGCTATACCATTCATCATGAAGTCGGCTCCTGGGTACCCACGTCAAGGTCAATGTCCCTGAAAAATAAACTTTTCAAGAAAAAAAGAAAGCTTTCTGAGTGGCTGGATAAGTCATTCAAATCTCACCAATAGTAGTGTCTGGATACTGAAATTCTGGCTTCATGTTTTATCTTAGAGACGATTTTAAAAAAGCCTGGCAAGGCAAGGATCCTCAATCACTGCTGGAAACAATGGATGGAGAGGTCTATAGAGCACTTGAGGCTCGTCGTACCTTTCGATTTGAACTGAACGGTAAAGGCTATTTTGCAAAAGTGCATGGCGGCGTGGGCTGGTTTGAAATTCTCGAGAACTTTTTGCATTTACGCAAACCGGTTCTTGGCGCCAGAAATGAATGGGAAGCCCTGAACAAACTCCATGAGATTGGCATTGATACTATGACACCTGTCGCCTATGGGGAAACCGGGAATAACCCAGCGACACGTCGATCTTTTCTGGTGACCGAAGAGCTAGCAAACATGGTAACTCTGGAAGACTTTTGTGAGCATTGGAAAAACACGCCTCCTTCCTTTCGATTGAAGCAAGCCATGACATTGAAGCTGGCAGAAATCAGCAAAAAACTCCATGACAACGGCGTCAATCATCGTGATTATTATCTGTGCCATTTCATGATGCCTGAAACCCAAGCCCCTGACCCGGAGAACCTGAAGTTTTATCTGATCGATCTCCACCGGGCCCAGATCAGGGATGAAACACCCGACCGATGGCGACTGAAAGACTTATCCGGGATGTACTTCTCAGCCATGGATTATGGCATCACTCGAAATGATGTTTTTCGTTTTTTGAAAGCCTATACAGGGCTGTCTCTCAGAGACACACTGAGAAAATATAACGCTTTGCTCACTCGCATTGAGAAGAAAGCGGTAAAACTGTATCGGCGCATGGAACGAAAGGCGGGGAAAAATGACGTTTAAAGCCCAGGCCTGCACCTTCATTTCCTTCGTTTTCTTACTTGTGCTAGCTGTTGGACAAGTTATAACTGTAGTGAAAACAATACAAGTTGGGGAATTAGCATGAGAATCATTAATTTTTCTGAGGCCAAAAGTCAATTAAAGGCTGTTCTGGATCAGGTGGTAAATGATGCCGATTATACAGTTATCAGAAGAAGAGATGCTGACG